>JAICRQ010000432.1 GCA_025966435.1 Anaerolineales bacterium
ATCCTCGAGGATCCACCGCCCGGCTCCAATGCACCAGCCTCCCAGCAGTTTTCGAAAGTGTATACGGGTCATGTAGCTCCGGGGGAAACACAGGATGTGGTCATCAACATCGATTCGAATGTGACCGTAGCGAACTTCGCGTTGTATGATACCTCGCGTTCATTGACTATTGTAGTCACCGGCGCGAGCGGGCAACAATTGGAACTTGACCCCGTGGAGAATGGCATCATCCGTATCGACGATCCTTCCACCATGGTCTATCTTGGCTATGGCTTCAAGCAGCCGCGACCAGGAAGATGGGTCGTTACTCTGCAGACAAGTGAAACCACGCCTACCTCTGGTGCTGACTTTGCGATTGCCGCGCAATTCAATGGCGGGGCGCTATTGCAGACGACACAGGATATAACGGTCCCACGCGTAAATGAGACTGTTACGATCTCTGGCACCCTTACAGCCGACGGCGCGCCAGTCGCGCTGACAAGCGCCAGCGCAACCATTCATCAGCCGGATGACTCCGTGGAAACCTTGGATATGACGGTGAATGGTAATCAGGCGGAACTGAAGATTGCACCGGACATGTCGGGTATCTATGGCATTGAAGTAAGTATGCTCGCAAATTCGGTGGATGGCAATGTGATCGATCGCGCCGCGTTCCTGACGTTTGAGGCTCAACCAACGACAGGGAAGACGGCGCAGAACCAAACGATCGCAGCAGCAGTTGCCGCCGTCCTGCTTTTTATAACCGTTGCCTTGGTATTGATCCGCAGACGAAGAAAGGGTTTGTAGCATAAAACCACGCATTGGCGCGCCTGATGGTCCAAAATTCTCTGTGAGAAAGAAGCGGCTTCTCATCCTTTATATTTTTGCGCTCCTCTTCCTCATCTCCGGAGTTGCCGGGCTTGTGTATCAGATCGTATGGGAACGGCTTCTGGAGCTATATTTTGGTGTGACGATGGTTTCGGTTACGCTGATCGTGTCGGCGTACATGGCTGGGCTTGGTGTGGGGTCACTGATCGGCGGGCGAATTGCCCGCGATCTGAAGAATACGTTGTTCCTCTATGGGCTTCTGGAGATAGGGATTGCTCTGTTTGGCCTGGTCAGCCCAAATCTTATCGTGTGGGTCGGGCAAGCGACCGCGGGCGCTCCTTATATCCTAGTCTTTTTGATCAGTTTTGCCATTCTCCTCATCCCAACCACGTTAATGGGCATGACCCTGCCTTTACTGACCCAATCATTTGTGGATCGAGTTGAAGTCTCAGGGCGGGTGATCGGTTTGCTTTACGGCATCAACACGCTGGGCGCGGCGCTTGGAACGGTGGTTGCCGGATACGTACTCATCGGTTTCTATGGCTTTGACGGGACGGTTTATATTGCCGTGCTTTTGAATGCGCTTGTCGGTTTATTTGCCTTCCTCCTTTCACGCTGGCAATTCGCTCTGGCAGCCGGGGCTGAGGAGGCGCAGACCGCAGGTCCTGTAAACACGGTGTGGGGATACAAGACGATTCTATTCGCTTCCTTTTTGGTGGGTTTCATCGGGCTGGGTTTCGAAATGCTGTGGATACGCATCCTGCTGATCGTGAATAAGAACACAGCGTATACCTTCCCCTCAATCTTGTTTGTCTTTTTGCTGGGTCTGGCGCTTGGCGGATATTTGTTTGGGCGCAAGGCAGATACTTCTTCCAATCCCGTCGCGCTTTTCTGCAAGATCGAGCTGAGCGGGGCGGTTGT
Source organism: Anaerolineales bacterium (assembly GCA_025966435.1). Lineage (GTDB taxonomy): Bacteria > Chloroflexota > Anaerolineae > Anaerolineales > Villigracilaceae > Defluviilinea. The sequence goes on from JAICRQ010000432.1 coordinate 1,729, forward strand.
CGCTGTGTTTACGTTTCTTCTGTTTTGGATCTCGCTCCAATACCAGCCCCCATGGATCGAGAATTTTATTGATACCCAAAAACCTACACTGCCTTTTGTGGAAACGGAGAATCAATTCTCGTTTTCCAGGCGAGCCTTGCTGCAAAACCTTTGGAATTATTTTCTTCCTGTTTTAATCCTCGTCCTTCCAGCAAGCCTTGTGTTCGGTGGCGGACTGCCTGTCCTGGATCGTCTCTCGATCCAGAACCCCCTTTTGTCGGGGAGACGGGTGGGAGATATTCACTTGACAAACATCCTTGGCTCTGTAGCAGGTTCTCTGGCAATCAGCTTTTTACTGCTCCCCGCGTTTGGCTCGGAGTGGACAATGAAGCTGCTCGTCCTCGCGACGTTTATCTTTCCAGCCCTTTATTTCTTCGGTATAGCTCGAGCGCAGTCTATCAGCAAAACTGATTACTCATTGATTTCCATCGGTCTGATTGCCCTGATTGGTTTTCTTCTCGTGCCGCCGCGCGGTGAGTTTTATGATCGCCTCTACTCCCGCAGTACGGGACAGGAGTCCGTTATCTCTGAGTCGGGAGACAGTGTGCTTGCTCTTACCTATGAAACCCAGAATCCTCATCCGGCAGGATGGTTTTGGATAGGAGGCGAGATCAACAGCCTGTTCCCGGCGCAGGGATTATATGAAGAGAGGTCCCTGTTGTGCGCTGGCGCGTCACGCCCGAAACGGATTCTCATCATTGGTTTCGGCGGTGGCTTTTCCACGCTGTTTTACAAAAGCATCCCGGATGTGGAGGAGATTGTGGTGGTGGAACTCCTCAGCGATATTGCTCCGTTCCTCAGCCGCCACATGGATTCGGCGCGAGTCACGCTGGATGATCCTCGAGTCACCTACCTCGTGGATGACGGGCGACGTTACCTGAATGCCTCTCCGGATGAAAAATTCGATCTGATCTCTATTGACCCGCTGCGCGTGCATACCGCCGGGCATAACAACCTGTATTCCGAAGAGGCGCTAAATATATACAGGGACCATCTCACGCCAAACGGAGTTTTGTGCGCCTGGATGGATGAGTTTCACGTGATCCCTCACACTGTAGCACAAGTTTTTCCGTATGTGGATCAGTATCGAAATGAGACGATGGTCGCCAGCAGCCAAACCATCGTGTACCAAACCGAATATATGGAACAGGTGGCGGCGGGCTATGAAGAACTAACGCAGGAACTATACGGCTCCACCGGAAGTATCCAACTGGATCACCTAACCGGGTTTGGATTTTTTCAGCGCGATCAAAGTCAGATCCTGAACGATGAAAAACACCGCCGAATCCTGCGCGATATGGATCCCTGGCTGGAATACTATTTCTTTATGCCCCCCACGGGGGAAAGAATCGAAGTGGACCCGGGTGTGAAAGCCAATTTTGAAAGCCGGATTCGATGAGCAGCGTCAAATTTCTCACCTTCGTACTGTTTTGCCAGATTTTTCTCTTCCGAAAATCCAATATAATGTTCTCGACAAACTGTCCCGTTAATATTCAATCTCTATTTAGCCTAACCCAAGATTAATGAAATGACACTTAACTTTATCCCTCGACCCTCTCAAGAACAGATCCTCCGCTATCGTGGCGGTCGCTTAGGCATCGCGGCGGTGCCCGGTGCGGGCAAGACACAGATCCTCTCCGCCCTGGCGGCGCAGATCATCGCCAGCGGCGCCCTCGCTGACGACCAGGAAGTGCTGATCGTGACCCTTGTCAATTCGGCAGTCGACAACTTCGAATCACGCGTCAAGCGCTTTTTCGATAATCCTCTTCAGGCGCTCTACCGCTATCGCGTTCGCACGCTGCATGGACTGGCGCACGACATCGTTCGCGAGAAGCCGGGGCGCGTGGGGCTGGACGAACGCTTCGGCATCATCGATGAGCGTGAAGCCGACTTTATCC
>JAICRQ010000144.1 GCA_025966435.1 Anaerolineales bacterium
CATAAGAAACTATTAATCTTGAGGTGGGCTATTTCTACTCGTTTCTTCGGTTTCCACGGGTCGCACAGGAGTTTCCGTTGTCTGGGTTGGCCTTGTCAGTTGCCAGCCGCTGCGCACGAATAGCCAGTAGACTAGCCCGGCAATCAGAGCGAGCAATAGAATCTGACCGAGGAACATAAACGGCGAGAAGAAGCCAAAGCTCATCATGGGGAACCCGCGCATGCCAAACCCACGATGGAATTCACGATCGAATCGGAATTCGCGTCCGGGCATTCCACGTGGACCAAACTCATCAAAAGAACGTAAGCCTGGGCGTGGAATCTCATCACCGTTTACTGAAGCTTGCGCGCCTCGAGCAAACCCCAAACGATATCCGGTATAACCTGTTGCCGCGAACAAACCCGCGATCACAACGACAGCTAAAATTGAGAGCAAGATCCTTCGCATGGTTCGTTTCCTTTCTTTAATTTGGCCGTAGTAACAGCTTCATCCGTTGATTTGCCAAGATTGATTGTTACTCTTCAACAGCAGTTGATTCCAGATGGAAAGCGACTGACCCGCAAGGGTGCTGCGCACACCTGCCCTGGCGGGCGGTGCCAGGGAAGTCGCCACTACACATTTTGGAGTGTAGTCTGAATGTGTAAAGAAGCGGTGAAAACATTGTGTGGAAATTGTGAGTGTTTCTATTTATTCCTTCGCGATATCTGCCTAACTTGATTTCTTTGACAGCCTGATAATGACTTTCAACCCTTGCCCCGGTTCCGACTCCGCCGAGATGTGTCCGCTGTGCACCTGAACAATAGATTTAGCGATCGCCAGCCCCAGCCCCGAGCCGCCGTCGCGCTGACGGGAGGCATCTGTGCGATAGAAGCGGTCGAACACGCGGTCGAGGTCTTCTGCGTTCAGACCCGGTCCGCTATCTTGAATAGCGAGCTCTACATGTTCCTTCGTTTCTTTTGCAGAAAGGATGATCCTGCCGCCTTCGGGCGTGTAATGCAAGGCATTGTCCAAGATGTTCGTGAGGACCTGAGTCATTCGTCCGGTGTCCACTTCGATGGGGGAGAGCGGCGAAGCAATGTTCAGATCCAGTCTCAAGTTCTTTCGCTGCGCCTGATATTGATAGGTAGAGGCAATATCCTGAAGAAGACGTTCCGGTTCCACGATCTGCGGGTGGATCGATAACTCGCCGGAATCGGCAAGCGACAAAATGCGCAGGTCATTCACGAGGTGTTCGAGCCGAGTGGCTTCTTCGCGGATGATCTCGAAGTTCTCACGAGTCGGCGGCAGCACGCCATCATGCACAGCTTCGGCATGTCCGAGGATCAGGCTTAACGGTGTCCGCAATTCGTGGGCGATATCGGCAGTCATTTGCTTGCGGGCGTTGACAGAGCGCGAAAGTTCACTGCTCATCTCATTGAAGGCTTGCGCGAGTTCACCCAGTTCATCATTCGACCGGACGGGAACCTGCTGTGAAAGATCGCCCTCTGAGACCGCGTGCGTGGCTTGCGTCAGCTCTCGGATGGGACGCGTCAGCGTACGGGAGAGGAAGACACCCAGCAATAACGCGATGACAGCCCCGATTAATGCGCCGTAAAGTAGCAGCCGGTTAATGCGCTGGATGAATTCCAGTTCGCGAGGGGCACCTTCGAACTGACTACGCAAGGGAATCAGAAAACCGATTACGACTCCATTTTCCGTGATCGGTATGCCTTCTTGCAGTGCGGCGGCAGAAAGTTTCTCACCCCGACGATAGGGTCCGTTGGGAATGATGATGCGTCCGTTTGCATTGGCAAGCGCAAAGGGCTGCCGCTTGCGGTGTGGACCTGGCCCCGGTTGCTGCTCATTATTACCATAGATAAAAATAGACTCCACCCGCTCCCATGAGCCATAGGTGCGGTGGTAGTCGGAAAGCCGGGTGACAATATCGGTTTGCGTCTGATCTGTTAGGAATCGAATGAACTCCGCCCTCGTACTCCAGACGGCGGTGACAGCAATGACTAAGACGCTGACAATGCCAATGCTCAGGAAGGCGAGGATGAGTTTCGAGGAGATGGAGCGCATTCCGATCAGGTCCTTTTGAAGCGGTAGCCGACACCATATACAGTTTCCACGTATTGCGGCTCACGTGGATTGGGCTCGATCTTGCCGCGCATGTTCTTGACGTGCGTATCAATCGTGCGTTCGTAGCCCTCGTAACGCACACCCTGAATGATGTCCAATAGATCCAGGCGGGAATAGACTCGTCCGGGGGATGTCATCAAGGCGGTTAGAATGTCGAACTCGGAGGGGGTGAGGTCGACGAATTGTTCAGCGACGCGTACGGTGCGGCTGTCCCGGTCCAGGACGATATCCGCCGCCTTCAATACTTTGCCGGAAGGTTGAGAATTTCCTACACGGCGCAGGACGGCGCGCACGCGCGCCACTAGCTCGCGCGGGCGGAAGGGTTTGGTGATGTAATCGTCGGCGCCGATCTCCAGCCCGATCACTTTTTCCTCATCGTCCACGCGCGCTGTGAGCAGAATGATGGGCGTATTACTCTCGGCGCGGTGCATCCGCATGAACTCGTAGCCGTCCATTTCCGGCATCATCACGTCGAGGACGATCAGGTCCGGTTTTTCGCGGTTTGCAACCGTTAGCGCGTCTTTGCCGTTGTGCGCGGTCACCACGCGATAGCCTTCCTGTGAGAGATAACTCTCGACCAGGGAGACCAAGCGCTTTTCATCATCCACGACCATGATTGTTTTTGACATCTAAAGAAACCTTGAATCAGTATACCAAGACATAATCCGTCATTGATTGCGGGTAAGTATAGTGAAGAACTATCAAGAGAAGGTCGCGAAAATGTGAAGAAATTGTGTAGGTTAAGATTGCCTTGTAACAAAGTCATTCTCTATTTCTAATTGACATTTGTGAGTTTCTTCATTATAATTGTGCATAATAACACAATCAACGTCGAGAAAGATCTGATTTGCAGCCGCAGACCAGATTTTTTTACGCAGTACCGCTAATGCGGTAGTAAGCCTTGATGATGAACTCTTTTTACTTTACAATTGCGCATCCCAGAGAGGTGAAATTCACATGAATGAAAAACATATCCAGCAGGTGCTCGAAATAGAGAAACAAGCCCAGGAAGTCCAGGAAAAAGCACAGCGTGAGGCGCAGGAACTTCCCCGAGCCGCCGAGCAGGAAGCGCAGGCATTGATTGCGAAGGCAAAAGCAGAGGCGCAGGAAGAGGCGCGCCGGATCATCGCAGAAGCGCAGTCCGAGGACCAGGCAAACGAAGTGCTGGCAGAGGTGGAGCGGAAGAACAGTGAGATCGAAGCCAAAGCCACTACAAACTTCGACAAAGCTGTGACGTACGTGTTAGAACGCGTCATTGGCAGGGCGTAATTCATGGCTGGTGGTGTGACAGGCTATGCAGCGATTAGTGCGCGCGTCCGGGCAATGTATGCCGAATTGCTCACGCCGCAGGATATGATTCGGTTAAGCGATTCTCCAGATTTCCAAACGTTATTTAGCACACTCAAGACCACTTCCTACGGACCCTATCTGGATTCTCTTAAGGATAAGGAGATCAATCCGAAGCGGGTCATCAGCCAAGTCAAACGAAAGTTAGCTGACGCGTATTACAGCGTGATCCAGATGGCACCCGAGAGTACGCGTCCCCTCGTCAAGCAGTTATACCGTTATTATGAAATTGGCAACCTGAAGGCGGTGTTGCGGGCACTGGTGACGGTTCCCTCCTGGAACACGACGGAAACAACTGCGTGGGACCGGGTGCGCGACGTGCTTTTCCCCATGGGCTCCGCCGCAGTGTTACCTGCGCAGGCGATGGTCGAATCAGGGAGTGTGGGCACAGCGGTGGATCTGCTACGCGGCACGCCTTATGAAGAAACCCTTTCCTTCGCGATGCGACGATATTCTGCCGAGCAGAATCTCTTTCCGCTCGAGGTAGCCCTGGATCTGGGATACTGGCGCCGGTTATGGGCGGAAACAAAGAAGCTAAGCGGACAGGACAGAGAACAAGGGACAAAAATTATCGGCGCGCTTCTGGACATGAACAACCTGATGTGGGCGATCCGCTACAAGGTGTATCACAAGCTCTCTGAAGAAGAAATCATAAACTATACTCTGCCGTTTGGTTACCGGGTGCAGGATACAGACATTCGCGCGATTGCCGCCGGGGCGGATATTGCTTCTATTATCACCCGCATTTATCCTGATATTACTGATGTCAGCGCGCTTCTTGAAAACCCGCAGACAGGCCTGCCCAGGTTGGAGTACCAGTTCAAGCGCCAGCTCATGAAACAATGCCTGGCGGCGTTTGTTGGGAATCCCTTCCATATCGGGATTCCCTTGGCATTCCTCGTGTTGAGCGATCTCGAGGTGCAGGATTTGATCATATTGATCGAGGCAAAGTCGTCCAATATTCCGGACGAGGAATATCGTCCGTTCTTATTGAAGACGAACCCGCCGAGTTAATTCACGAATAGAAGGCGTTCAAAATCTAGTAAGAGACTTATTTTGTCCTCTACATGGAGATACTATGTTTTTTCCGAGAGAAATGACTGAAGTTGAACTCATCATCCCTTCCAAGGATCTGGTGGCTGTCGCCAAAGTATTGAGCGGCCATGGAGTTTTCCACCAGGTAGATAGCACCTATCTGGGATTGGAGAATCTGGGACCCAGCGCCTGGCAGGAGCGAGCTGCCAGCTATTCTGCACTGGAACGCCGTATCCAGACCACTATGCAAACCTTGAACCTGGCAGAGGACTATTCCCGGTCGTATGATTTTGATACCATGGCCGACCTGGACACTGTGCGCCCGGCTGTGGAGCGGATCGAAAATGAAGTGAAGAGCATAGGCGACCAGTTGAACAACGAAAGGAAGCGCCTCGAGCAGTTGGAGAGCCAACTGCGTCAACTGGAGCCCATTGCGGATGTCAATGTGGAAGTGAGTTCCTTACGCAAGTCGAATTTTTTACATTCTATTCTGGGCGTCCTCCCGGCGGCGAATGTAAATCGACTCCAGACAAGCCTTGCCCGAGTCCCGCACGTATTCTTTACTCTTCGGGAAGACTCTCAAAAGCCTGTTGTCTGGCTGTTGGGTCCGCGCAGCAACTCCGATATTATCGATCGCGCCGCCAAAAGCGCGTATCTGAATCCCTTGAGCCTGCCGGAAGAATTCGAGGGCACTCCGGCGCAAATTACCGGGTCGATCCGCAAAACCATCGAAACAACCAGGCAGAAAATTTCTGAGTTGGAAGCAAACCTAAGGAATCTGTCCGGCAAGTATCGACAGGAGTTGAATAAACTTTGGTGGGATGTCCACGTTAGTCGCAGCATGGCAGATGCGATTGTCCGCTTTGGGCAGCTTCGCCATACATACGTCGTCGTGGGTTGGGTGCCTTCCGCCGATCTGGAACTGCTCACGCAGCGCCTCAAACAAGCCTCGCCGGAAATTCTGATTGAAGCGATTCCCACCGAACGCTCGGGACATCACACGAATGTGCCTGTCGCGCTGACGACAAACAAGTGGCTGCGCCCGATCCAAATGCTGGTCACACAATACGGGCGGCCCAGTTACGGGGAACTTGACCCGACCTGGCTGATGGCCATCACGTTCCCGCTTCTGTTTGGTGCCATGTTCGGCGATCTCGGTCAGGGTCTGGTGTTGTTAGTGCTTGGACTCTTGATTGACCGAGGAGTCATACTTAAAGCGATGTCCAGCCTGGGATTACTGATCGCCTATTGTGGCGCCTCGGCGGCGATCTTTGGCTACCTCTATGGCAGTATTTTTGGCTTTGAGGGACACCTCATCGAGGAATATCTTGGTTTTCATTTCGAACCACCGTGGCTGAGTCCCATCCACGAAATCCTGCCGGTATTGAGCCTTGCCATCGATGCGGGAATTGTCATTCTGCTCCTCAGTTTCCTGCTCGGTATGTTTAACAACATCCGCGCCCGAGACTGGCCGCATCTGGTATTTGGGCATACAGGAATCGTGTTTTTCATCTTCTATCTTGCCTTCCTTGCCTTACTCGGGTCGTTCCTCGGTACGACGGCAATTGCACCGCAGGTCGCCGTTGCTATTGCTTCCCTGCCGCTTCCATGGACGCTGATTGCAATTGTCTTTGGCTTACTGGTGATGTTCTCAGGCGCTCTGCGGAACTGGATGGAAGGTCACCGACCGATTGAAGGTAGCGGAGTGGGTGGGTTCCTGATGTTCCTCGTCCAATCGTTCATGGACCTGTTCGAATCACTCATCAGTTTGCTCAGCAACACACTCTCCTTCGTGCGTGTGGGCGCGTTTGCGGTGGCGCACGGCGGTTTGAGTCTTGCCATCTTTTCCCTGGCGGGCGAGGAACCGGATTTAGGTTTTTGGATCACCATACTCATTGGTAACCTGTTCATCATCGGTTTCGAAGGGTTGATCGTAGGCATCCAGACGATGCGTTTGCATTACTACGAGATTTTGGGCAAGTTCTTCCACGGTGGAGGTATGCGCTTTGAGCCACTGACGTTGACCCCCAGGAAAGAGGATGCGTAGAAATAACGTAGTAGCGACTTCCCTGGCACCGCCCGCCAGGGCAGGTGTGCACAGCACCCCTTGCGGGTCGGTCGTCACTACAAATTGACTTTATGTTTATCATGGGTCAAGCAACATTAAAAATCACGTAAAATCGAAAGTATAAGGAGATAAACAATGTTTTTAGTTTTTGCTGTATTGGTTGGGTTGATCCCTGTGATTCCTGCGGTCCTCTATGTGATCCAGAATGGAAAGGCCAGCCCCGTCCAAGCCGTTTCCAGGATGGTAACCGGGTTTAATGCGTTCAACTTCTTAGTTGGGATCATGGCTGCCGGGCTTGCCGTGGTGTGGCTGGCGTCACCTTCCTCGGTTCTCGCGGCGGGTGCCGCCCAGGAAGGCGCTGTAGATCAGTATGCAACACTTGCGGCGGCTCTGTCCACAGGTCTGGCGTGCATCGGCGCGGGTATCGCGGTGGGCGGTTCCGGTGCTGCTGCTGTGGGCGCCACAGCCGAAAAGCCTGAGTCCTTCGGTCGTGCACTGATCTTCGTGGGTCTCTCGGAAGGGATCGCCATTTACGGCTTGATCATTTCCTTCCTCGTACTCCCGTAGGGGTAGGAAGTATGCCCTACCGATACGAGATTCCATGAAAGTATTGGTCATCGGTCATCCCGAGGCAGTGTTGGGTTTCTCGCTCGCTGGAGTGAGCGGGCGAGCCGTTACTACCGCGGCTGAAATCAACCAGGCGCTAGACGAGGTTCAGGCCGCGAAGGATATCGGTATTGTCCTTGTCACTCAGGATGTGGCGGAGCTGATCCCGGCGCGGATGGAACATCTTAAACTTCGCAGCACTATTCCACTGGTCGTTGAGATCCCTTCCCCGCAGGGTGTGCCGGAGGGGCAGGAGTCTCTGGGTGAGATCGTCCTGCGCGCCATTGGAATCAAGCTGTAAATCGTTTTGCCTATTCGTGAGCGCAGAAAACACAAAGTGCCGCATAATGATCTGAAAATAGATAAGCGGTAGATTGGATAGTAATTTATGAATACGCAAGTAAATGATATCGAGATGCTGGCGCGTGCCATTCTGACCGAAGCGCGCGATGAGGCAGAGCAAATAAAAGCGGATGCCAAAGAAAAGGCAGACGCAATCCGAAGGCGCGCCCAGGAACAGGCGGAAGCCGAGCGCAAAGCGATCCTGGACCGCGCTCGTGAGGAGGCAGAGCGTCTGCGCGGACAGGCGGTGGCAACAGCCCAGTTGAAATCGCGTTCCTCACAACTGACCCATCGTGAACAATTGCTCGAACGCGTCTTCAAGGCTGTAAAAGAGAAATTGCCCGAGGTCCAAAACCGCCCGGATTACGATGAGATCGTTGCGATGCTGCTTCGCGAGGCCCTAACACAGTTGAGAGTCAACAAGGCTGAGGTCAGAGCCGATGAAGCAACAAACAAGATTCTCAGGAGAGGTTCATTGCGGGAGGTTTCCAA
>JAICRQ010000396.1 GCA_025966435.1 Anaerolineales bacterium
CCTTCTGGAGGAAGAAGAAACACCGGTCGATCATCAGGATCATAAACTTACCTTCCCGATTAACCCGTTCGAGATCAAGACCTTCAAAGTCTGGTTCTGATCTATCAGATATGCTCAAGCCGCCGTCTTCGGCGGCGATTATTCACAACACCAGCGCCGGGGACGGCGCTGGGAGCTTGATATACTAGTAAATATGACGGAAACTACGGTTGACCCCGGTGTGTCCAACGCGGGAGCAGAGCCAACGCAATATGAAAAGATACGCGCCATCCCCTGGAGCCTCGCGTATGATTTAGTCAACACGTTCTTCGTCCAGCTGACATTCTTCGGATCGGTCTTTATTCTCTTCCTGAACGACCTGGGGTTAAACGAGTCACAGATCGGGTTGCTACTTTCTGTTTTACCTTTCGTAGGGTTGCTCTCCTTATTCATTACCCCACCTGTTGCCAGAGCCGGATACAAGAAGACCTTTCTCACATCCATGGCGGTGAGAAGCATATTTACCGCGGGTCTGCTTCTGGTTCCATTGTTTGCAGATCGACTGGGGGATGCCGGCATTGTGGTTTATGTTGCCTTTATCACCATTGCCTTTGCGATCAGCCGCGCCGTGGCAATGACTGCCTTTCTGCCCTGGCAACAGGAATATATTCCGCATCAAATGCGCGGCAGATATGCAGGCTATAGCAGCATCATTGTGAGCCTGGCCGGGCTGATTGCTGTGGCTCTTGCCGGGTTTCTGATCGATCGTCCGCTTGGGGTATGGCGCTTTCCCATCCTGTTTGGGATCGGCGTTGCGTTTGGTCTCGTCTCTGTCTATCTCGCTTCACACATCCCCGGCGGCGCGCCTTCCGGGAGCAAAATTTCCCGGTTCGGTCTCAATTCGAAAATCTTCGCACCGCTGCGAGACTCCCGCTTTATCCGCTATTTGACAGCGCTGGGACTCACGACACTTGCCTTGGGACCGATATTTTCCTTCCTGCCCATCTTCATGAAAGAGCGAGTGGGGTTGAATGAAGGCAATATCGTTTTTTTACAAACAGGCGGGCTCATCGGCAGTTTGCTGTCCAGTTACTTCTGGGGCTGGCTGGCGGACCGCTATGGCAGCAAACCGGTCGCGATCAGCGGCTTGTTGATGACCACGTGTCTCCCGGTATTGTGGTTTCTCATGCCGCGTGACTCGCTGTTGAGCCTGCCAAGTGCTTTAGGCATTGCGTTCTTTCAGGGGATTGCCACTACCGGTTGGGGGATTGGCTCGGGAAGATTTTTGTTTGTCAGCATTGTTTCGCCAGACCACAAGACGGAGTATCTCTCTCAATATAATGCCTGGATGGGCGTACTGAGCGGCGCAGGCTCGATTCTGGGAGGCAGCCTGCTGCAATCGTTTTCTTCCTTTCAGACCACGATATTCAACTTCAGCATCGACTCATACTCCGTGCTGTTCGGTATCGGGTTTGTGTTGTCTCTTGTGGCCGTCCTGCTGCTTCGCTCGCTGCGCACGGTGCGCGAGGCAGGTCTGGGAGAGTTTGCGGGTCTCTTCTTCCATGGGAATCCCTTATCGGCCATCAGCTCGATGATCCGTTTCTATTATGCCAGACAGGAGGCGGATGTTGTCACAGCCACGCAGCGGCTTGGCATGACGCGCAGTCCCCTCACGGTCGAGGAGCTGATCGATTCACTCAATGACCCCCGCTTTTACGTGCGCTTCGAGGCGATGGTTTCGATTACGCGTCACAGTACGAACGATCGCCTGATCGAAGCCCTGATCGAGGTGATGGAAGGACCCGACCCGGCGTTGAGCGTGATCGCTGCCTGGGCGCTCGGCAGGATGGGCAACCTGAAAGCCATCCCCGCCCTGCAAAACGCTTTTCATCACTCCAAGTATCGCTCCGTGCGGGCGCATGCGGCACGGGCGCTCGGTACGCTGGGAGATCTGGAAAGTATTCCCTCTCTCATGAAAGAGGCGCAAAGCAACCCCGATCTGGGTTTGCGCGCTGCCTGTGCATCGAGCCTGGGTAAGCTCCAGGTGACGGAAGCCACGCCCGATTTGCTGCATATCCTTTACATTGATACCTATCCCCAGAGCCGGCGGGAGATGGGATTGTCTCTGGCGAGGCTGCTGGACGCAGAAAGTAAATATATCGAGCTCACACGCAAGCTGGACCAGGACCCCGGGACTTCACTCGCCCAGGAAATGGAAGGGCTCCGAAGCAGCTTAAGTAAGCGCTTCTGGGAGCACGATGACATGATTGCGAGTCTCATCGAGGCGCGGGAACAGTTCGCTTTGGGAAATCTTAAGCTGGGTTTTACTCACCTCGTGGAGGCGATGAGCCTGTTCCCGCCCGAGCAGCTGGAGCCTCATTGCCAGCAAATCCTCACGGAGTGTAGCCTTCGCATACGCGAGTTTGGGCAGGACAGGCTGGAGTACCCTATTCTCTCGGTGATCGTTTTAGATGTAAGTGGGAAACAAAACACACTGTGAATGTACTCTAAGAATCCCCCGGTAATGCGGTGTGATCACAACGATGGTTTCGGGTTGCGCGGTAGCCATGCGTTGTCCTGATATCTCCATAGCAGCCCAACTCGTAATACCATAGCGGACGGTTCAGTGCAACGAAGGGAGGCGCTATATGAAATTGCTCAAATCATCCGCTAGGGAGATATCGAAAGAGCGGAAAGCGGCACAGCCGCCGACCTTACAATTGCATACCGACCGGCTGATACAGCTTGTCCAATCCTCCTTTTTCTTGTATGCTTGACTGTATAAGGATACATAGGGATATAGTCAGGCTGATTTGTCAGTTTTTTGCTGTTTAGGTGGACGAGTATCGAATTATGGCGCAAATATGACAATTTTCACCTATAGCCTATTATATTGAAACCATCCACCTAGTCCCTAGTTGTGCCGCTTAAGCCCACACTACACGTCTAACATTGGAGTTCATCGAATGACGAAACAAAATGACACAAAAGCCGAAGGTGAGAGCACTGAAGTTGCGAACACTCTCCAAAGCAAGCTTGCCGAAAAAATGATGGGGGTATTTGAGTTAGTGGTTTCTGACCGTAGCGGTCATTTTGCCAAACATCCTGACCAAATCCCTGACAAAAAATCTGTTGCATCTATCATTAATTCGTATTCCTTAATCAATGCCGCTATTTCTGGCGGCGCAAGCCTAGTGCCGGGTCCTTTAGGCATGGTTGCCGTTATCCCTGAGATCGCTACTGTCATCCGCAATCAGTTGGCGATGATTTACGATGTAGGCATGGCGTATGGAAAAAGCAAAGTTCTGAACAAAGAACTATTAGCAGGTGTTCTTTTAACCGCGTTTGGATCAAGCGCAGGCTCATTGCTGGTTATGCAGGGTAGCAAAGTTTTAGTAAAACGGGTTGCCTTACGGACGTTTCAGAAAGTTATCGTGATGTTAGCAGGACGGATTACACAACAAGCCCTAAAATCGGCTATCAGCAAATGGCTTCCCGGTGTTGGTGCGGCGGCGATGGCAGTTTGGTCAAACTACTTGACGCGACAAGTTGGCAAAAAAGCCATTGAGATTTTTGAAAAAGAGATTGTGCTTTCGGAAGAAGTTATTGAAGAAATGCCGCTGGAAACTGAATCCGTATCTGTCCCAACCGCTACCATTAGCCGTGCGTCTACTCCAAGCATTAGCCCTGATCTGCCAAAGGTGCAAACACTTGTAAATCTAATGAAAGTTGATGGCACAATCAAAGTGGAAGAACGCGAGTATGTGCAAACCATCATAGGCAATGCGGATTTAACGGAAAGCGAAAGAGCAGATCTGACGCAGGCAATAGATAAAAGCGGAAAGTTTGTCGTAGATTACTCAGCATTTGCCAGTTCACCTGATGACGCGATTGGTTTGTTAGTGGATATGGTGA
>JAICRQ010000227.1 GCA_025966435.1 Anaerolineales bacterium
CAAAAAACGTGTATTGGAATAGGAATCCTCACGTTATTCCTCATGGCATGTGGGGGACTACGTCTTATTATGCCGCTGACACCCACGGTTATGCCAACCTTCCCAGCAACAGTGCTTCCATCATTTACGCCTTCACTGGCCGCGACGCTCACTCCAATTACATTTCCCACCCATACACCCACTCTGCCATCCACAGAGACGGCGCTTCCGACCCTCACCTTCGAGCCTAGCTTAACCCCCACACCTCATTGGGTATTCCAGGGACCCGGCGAAATTATCGTCCCAATCCTTCTGTATCACCACATCGGTTACTCGCTAGAGGCGGAAAATGAATATTATGTCTCACCGGAGACGTTCGATCGACAGATGAATCTTCTGTATCAGTGGGGCTATCGAACGATCTCTGTTGAGTTACTTTCGCGAGCGATCACCCAGGGAGCCGAGCTTCCTCCCAAACCGATCATCCTGACCTTTGATGATGGGAGCAAAACCACGTACACAACGACCCTCCCAATTATGCAGAGGTATGGCTTTACAGGCACAGCCTATATTGTTTACTACTATGTGGGTATCACAAACTACATGAATGCGGAGGAGATCGGGGCGCTCCACGCCGCGGGTTGGGAGATCGGGAGTCATAGCCTGAGCCACGTCGATTTGACCACGCGCCCCGACCGGCAGGAAGATGAAATCGTGGGATCGCGCCGACAGCTAGAGTCACTCCTAGGAGTACCGGTCTTGAGTTTTGCGTATCCCTTCGGTGCCTATGATGACAGCTCATTAGGCTATGTTCGTTTCGCGGGCTACATCGCTGCAATGGGACTGGGGAATGAATCAGTGCAGGACAGCAACAACTTGTTTTATTTATATCGCCAGCCAGTGCGAGGGACGGATGACTTGCAAACCTTCACGTCACGATTACCCTGGCGGGAAGAAGTATATGATTTGCCTGCTGTTACGATCGTGCCGTAGATAGATCGGGGTCACTAAATTGTAACAGGCACTTTTTTTCAAAGGGGAACAAATCCGGCTCCGCCAGAGTTGAATGAATAGAGAGAAGGAGAGCCGCGATGAATATGAAATTGCTCATTGGTGTGCTGATCCTTGTCCTTGCCACCTGCACGATCTACAGCCCCACGCCGAGGGGCAGTGGAATCGAAGGACAGGTGCTCCTCGGGCCGACGTGTCCCGTCGTCCAGGAAGGACAGGATTGCCCCGACCAACCGTATCAAGCAACGTTGACAGTCACCAGCCAGAACGGTGTGCAGGTCGCTCAGTTTCAGTCAGACGAGCAGGGCCGCTTCCGGGTGTCGCTCGTGCCGGGCGAATACATCCTGCACCCCGAATCTCCCAACGGTATCCCGTTCGCAGGCGACCAATCGTTTACCGTCGAGACCGGGCGGTACACACAGATCACCCTTCACTACGACAGCGGCATCCGTTAACAGATCTCTTATGCCTTCTCCCTTGCCTTCACTTCATGGAGGCGCTATAATGCCGTGCTGGTTGAATAGCAAGGAGAAGCAAGAATGCCCGTTTATACCTATCGCTGCGACTCATGTGGAGTGCAATTCGAGCGCCATCAATCCTTCCAGGATGAACCGCTGAAGACTTGCCCGGAGTGCCGCAAGAAATCATTGAAAAAAGTCATCACCCCCACCCGAGTCATTTTCAAGGGTTCGGGTTTTTACGCTACTGACCATCGCTCCTCTTCCGGGAACGGGGCTCGTGAGACCAAGCCTGAAAAAACCGAGAAGAAGGAAGAAAGCAAGCCTTCTGAAACGAAGAGCAGCGAGAAAACTAAAGAGTGACGCAATTAAAAAGAGAGAAGTCGAACTTCTCTCTTTTTTGTTTTAAGAACCTTCCGAACTTCAACAAACTGGAGCAGGCAGCCACGAACTTACGATCACGTCCATTGTGATGCCATAGGCTACGGCGTTCCAGAATCGCATGCTGGCGGGTTGATCTTTCACTTTTTGCCAGTAGCCAGAAAAGACAAAGAATGTTGCCACGAGCGCCACGCCCAGGCGGATGAGAATACTCGTCCACGTGCCGAAACACCAGGGAGTCTGATTGCGAATCACCTCGACGGCGACGCTGTAGATCCAGCGCAGAATCACACCCGCGAACACCCCGACGAACACCTGAATCTTGGCCTTCGTGTCCTCCTGCTGGGTGACCAACCGGAAGCCAATCGCATCATTGAAGCTGAACATTTGACCCTCCTCCTAATACGTCCATGGACCAACGAGAGCGTCTATGGAGACACCGTACGCCAGCGCATTCAAAAAGCGCATCCCTGCGGGCTGGTCTTTGACTTTTTGCCAGTAACCAGAAAAGACGAAGATGGTGGCAATCAATGCAACGACAATACGAGCAATTACAACGGAAAGATTGAAGGGGACTTGATCGCGGATCACATCGACGATGATCCAGCGCAGAATTACGCCGAGGAACACGCCAAAGAATACCTGGATCTTCGCGCCGGTATCCTCCTGCTGGGTTGCCAGCCGAAACCGAATGGCATCGTTGAAAATGAATGACTGCATCTGGCTTCTCCTGATTGGGGTTGGAATCATTATAGCAAAGGGAAATGCCCAAAGCAATTATCACTCTCAAAGTTATGATTCGAGTGAAAGCACCGAATCTTGAGTAAATGAAAAGATCCAAAGGGGTCTTTTTTCTGAACTATCTAATTGTTCTTCTTCGAGGATTTCTTCTTGGGCGCCTTTCTTTCTTACCCCTCAACGCCCGATCACGATCACGATGCCTGCTTGCGAACGGCTTTCTCATGATATTTTCGAACAACTTACAAGCGGCTGAGGCGTCCGCCGTCTGCGCGCACCATTGCGCCTTGCACGAAAGTGGCATCGTCTGAAGCAAGATATGCAATAGTGGCGGCCACCTGCTCTGGCTTGCCAACATCCGCAGGATTAATAACTTCTTGGCCGGATTTGACATTTGGGTTTTCCCAAAGCATTGGTGTATCGATTGCCCCCGGCAAGACCGCGTTGACACGAATTCCTTTGGGCTTTCCTTCCAGTGCAGCCGAGCGCGTCAGTGACAACAGGGCCGCTTTGGCAGCGGCATACGAAGAGACCAAAGGGGTGGTCTCTATAGCATGAACACTTGAGACATTCACAATCGCGCCGCCAGCCTTCATTGTCAGAAAGGCCTGTTTCGTGAAAAAGAATGCACCCAACAAATCGACGCGCAACACGTTGAGCCAGTCACTTTCCTCATGTTCTTCCAGCGGCTTAAAGATCATGAGTCCGGCGTTGTTGACAACTATATCTAGCCGCCCAAATTTCTGTAGCGTATCCTTCACTGTGTTTTTAACCTGCACTTCTTTCGAAACGTCGCAGGTAGATGTCAATACATCGGGCGCGCCCACTTCGCGAACAGTTGCAGCGGCAGTTTGGGCAGCCTCTTCATCCAGGTCAGCGATGACAACGCGTGCCCCTTCCGAACCCAGTCTCTTCGCGGTTGCCAACCCGATGCCGCTGGCAGCACCCGTGATAATAGCCACTTTATCCGTAAATCTCATCTCTGCTACTTCTTGTCCTTAGCTTCCACTGTCGCTATTGGAAGGCGCGGTAGGGGTGATATTGCGTTTGCCGCGTGCCTGCTCGCGATGGCGCCTTGCCCATTGCTCATCGTGTTCGCTGGGTGGCACGACCGGAACGGTGAGACAGACGCTTTGCGTTGGCAACACCTCCCGCCACTCCGAGATGAGCTTCCGATACGCTTCACCTACCGGGCGGATGTTACGATCCAAATCATACAGGCCCACCGGATGGATACGGTTGTTCTGCTCGCGAAGGGCAGTATCCCAATCTACCTGGTCGGTGAGCGAATACCAGGTAAACCCTACGATCGGGACGCCTTTGTTACGGACGCGGAGTACATTTGCCCATTGCTTCCACAACCAGTAAGCCGCTTCATCACCGCGCGGTCCTTGAACAAGGTTGGTCTCGGTATGCATCACAGGTAGGCGATAGCGTTCGTGGTACTGCCAGGTAATTTCATCATAGCCAAAAATCTCACCACTCGGGCGAGTACGACCATCAGATGCTACAAGATGTTCATTCGTCACATAGTAATCGTTCCCCATAATGCAGTGGGGTTTCATGCGATGCTCTTGAAAAAAGTGGTACTCTGCGCGCGTCATGCCGTTGTCCATCAGGTATTCGTACATCAGAGAGTCAACACGGCGGCCATAATTTAAGTCAAGCGATAGGAATCGCTTGGCGTTAAGAACTTCAGCAGATTGGATGGCTTCAGGATTATCGGGATGAAAATATTCAGATGATTCGCTCTGTATGAATATAGCATCCGGGCGCACCTCGAGAATGGCCCGCATCGCAAGCACATTTGCTTTTGCAATATGCTTCAGTGCCGTGACAAAGCTCCGATCATCACTCAGCTGCTCGTTCCACCAACCGTACGCCGCGGAAAACATGGCGCAAATGAACATCTCATTGATGGGCGTATAAAGCTGCACCCAGGGGAATCGCCGAGCGAAATCACCTGCATAGGTGGCAAAAAGATCAGGAAATTCGGGATTCTGAAAGTTCCCGACCCAATCTGGCACGCCAAAGTGACACAGATCCGTAATGGCGATAATGTCGCGTGTGCGTAAATCATGGAATGTGACGTCGGTGAATTCCCAGTCATACTTACCCCGTCCCAGCCAGGTTCGATGAATGGGGGGGCCATAGCGTAAGAAATGGATCCCCAATTCCTGCACGAGCTCGAAATCCCGCTGCCAGTACTTATAATGACCGCATTTTTGCATTTCATCGACCCGCACGCGTCCTTGATCGATGGTTGGATAGGAATTTTCGACTCCGGTTGCAAATAGGAACATCGGTATCATAGGAGTCGAACCTTGTGATTTTTCATCATTTGATTTTACCGCACCACTTAATCCGTAGGGACTTTCGACATCTTCTTACTAAAAAAGAATAACAGAAAAGACCCCAGATATAGCAAATCTGTGGGTCTTTACGGGGAAAACTTCTGTATGTAGCTCCTCGCCGAGGACTTGAACCTCGAACCTAGCGGTTAACAGCCGCCCGCTCTGCCAATTGAGCTAGCGAGGAAAGCGACCGACATTATACGTGCAGGGTAGGATGATGTCAAGCTGGTGCAGGGCGCTACGCAGCCAACCCGCCCTACGAAACACCTAGTATTTCACCGCGCTCAGGCGATCTAGCTTGTCCAGCCGGTGGGTGGCGATGATCTGGCGGACGGTGCCCGTTAAACCGCGCACAACAAGCGAGTCGGTGCTGGCGCCATCCCCGAAGTAACGCACGCCCTGGAGCAGCTCCCCGTCCGTGATGCCTGTGGCGGCGAAGAAGACGTCTTCCGAGGAGACCAGGTCATCCATGGTGAGGATTTTGTCGAAGTCATAGCCGGCTTCGCGTCCACGGCGCAGCTCGTCTTCGTCGCGGGCGTAGAGCTTGCCCTGAATCTCGCCGCCCATAGCGCGCAGAGCGCAGGCAGCGAGGACACCTTCCGGCGTACCGCCAACGCCGAGCAGCACATCCACACCGGAATCGGGCCAGGCTGTCATCAGCGCGGCAGCCACGTCGCCATCCGGGATGATACGGATGCGCGCGCCCGCCCGGCGGATCTCAGCGATCATGTCGTCGTGGCGCGGCCGGTCGAGGATAATCGTGGTCAGGTCGTCGACATCTTTGCCTTTTGCTTTGGCAATCGCCTGTAAGTTCTCCGTGATGGATTTTTCGATGTTGATCACACCTTTGGCTTCGGGACCCACCGCCAGCTTGTTCATGTACACAAAAGGACCCGGGTCGAACATCGTGCCGCGCGGGGCGAGCGCCACCGTCGCGAGCGAGTTCGAGCGGCCAAAGGCAAGCGGACGCGTCCCATCGATGGGGTCTACCGCAACGTCGACGTCCGGAGGCGAACCATTGCCCACATTCTCGCCGTTGTAGAGCATGGGCGCATTATCCTTTTCCCCTTCGCCGATGACGATAATCCCATTCATATCCACCGTCTGCAGGACAATGCGCATCGCGTTGACCGCCGCGTCATCGGCGGCTTCCTTATC
>JAICRQ010000409.1 GCA_025966435.1 Anaerolineales bacterium
ATCTCGCAATCTTCAATAAAGGCCATGACAAGAATGAGATTTTTGTTTGGCATCAGCTAGCTAGGAGCTTTGATCATGACAGGGTTGCTATAAAACAAGACCTCGGCGATGATCCGATCTCCGCTTTTGCGACCCCACACGGTGACCATCGATTGCGTGTTAAGTTCATCCAGTGTGGATTCTTCTACCGTCTGCTGCACAGTCTGATTTTCACCTGGTTGTGGTTTGCCAATGTCCGTAGTCTCCCGGTAGACGACCGTCTCGTTGGTAACAACGATTTCCACTTTGGGACCACTGTTCTCGTCTATGCGCGTACCTGCGACAGCCCCTCCTCCTCCGCTCGATACAGCCACACCACCTCCTCCGGCTTTCAGCGGAATCGATGAAATCACGATCGTGTTGTCCTGTCGTTCAGCAAACACACCGATCACTTCAGGGGGAGTCTTCGGCAGTTCCGCTGCCGGGATGACATTGAGCGCGAAAGACATCACCTCCTTGCCTCCCATCGGCCCACCCAACCCGATCAATCCCAGCGGATTTACTCCCTGATTGAGCATCCTGCCGCCAACGAACGCCGCAGCGCCGACCAAGATTACAAGAATACTCATAACGACAATGAGTTTCTTATTTTTCATGTTTTGCTCCGTTTTTATAAAACTTATTCATAACGTAACGCCTCGATCGGATCGAGCCTGGCGGCGCGCATTGCAGGATAAAGCCCAAACGCGATGCCAATGACCACAGCCACAACAAACGCCAGCAGGATGCTTCCCGGGTACAACAACGCCACACCCTGGTTCAGCGCCGCCGCGAACGGGATGGCGAGGATGCCAAGCACAATCCCTGCCAGCCCGCCGCTGGCGCTGATAATGATGGCTTCAAGCAGGAACTGGCTGACAATATCCCTTTGTTTGGCACCGACTGCCAGGCGCACGCCGATCTCACGGGTGCGCTCTGTAACGCTGACCAGCATCACGTTCATAATCCCGATCCCGCCAACAACCAGCGACACCGTTGCCATGGCCGCCAGCAAAAGGGAAAACGTCCGCGCGGCTTCCTGCTGTTGACCAAGAATGTCGTTGCGGGTTGTCATATCGAAGTCATCCTGATATACGCCTTCGGCATCCTGCTCGATTTCATGTTTCTCACGCAGATACGCAGTGATCTGTTCCTTGGCTTCCTCAATGCGGTCTGCATCTGTAACGTGGGCTGTCATGTATACCGAAGGTTCTTCTTCGTAGAGTTCCTGGATCATGGTGCTGATCGGCATGATCAAAACTTCATTCGGGTCGGATTGGTAGCGCTGCTGGATGTCTGTGCTTTCCAATTCGGCTAACACGCCAATGACTGTACAGCGGGTGCGGTCGATCCAAATTGTTTCTTCAATGGGGTTATCGCCTGAAAAGAGATCCAGCGCTGTTTGATATCCAAGCACACAGACCGGCGCGCCCGCGTAGACTTCGTCTGTCGTGAAAAAACGTCCCTCGCTGATTAAGTCTTCGGTGGTCATCGAGTCGCCGCTCGTCCATCCTACGGGTTGGACATCGCCTCCTGCTAGGATTCCATCTAAGGCATCTGCAGTGGTGCCGATCGCGCTAATCTCTATTGAAGCGCGTCCAAAGCGTGCTCGAAGCGTTTTGCTCACAGACATTTCCACGCGCTCCACCAGCGGGGCACTCCTAGGCATATCGAGACCTTCTGAATAGGTCAGCGTTTTTCCAGTAGCAGAGAATTCCCCATCCTGCATTTCAAAGCGCTGACCGATCTGGATCTGGTTCGCGCCGAGCGACTTAAAGGTCGCATCGACGGCGGCGCGCGCACCGTTGCCGAGCGCCAGCATTGCAATGACAGAGGCAACGCCGATCACGACGCCAAGCATCGTCAGCGCGGCGCGCAGTTTGTTTGCAGAGACGCTCCGCAGGGCAGTTCGTAAAAGGTCAGTGAGCGACATGATCTGTCTGCCCTTCTTTGAGGATCCCATCGCGCATGGAATAGATCCGATTGGCATAGCGCGCTACGTTTGAATCGTGAGTCACAACGATAATCGTGCGCCCTTCCTCATTTAATTCTTTTAACAAGTGCATAATCTCTACGCCCGTGTTGCTATCCAAGTTTCCTGTGGGCTCATCGGCAAGGATCACGGCGGGCTGTGTGATCAAGGCACGTGCGATCGCCACGCGTTGCCGTTCTCCACCTGATAATTCCATCGGCTGGTGCCCCATGCGATGATCCAGCCTCACGCGAGACAGCGCTTCCTGCGCCCGATGGAGCTGGTCTTGATGCCTGTACTGTCCGCGGCGATAGGCAAGGGGAAGCGCAACGTTCTCCCAGGCAGATAAGCGCGGCAAAAGATTGAAGTTTTGAAAAATAAATCCGATTCGCCGACCGCGCAACTCTGCCAGTTCATCCCGGCGCAGCGTGGAGACGGGTGTTTCCTCCAGCCAGTATTCTCCGGAAGTGGCGCGATCCAATAAGCCGAGCAAATTGAGCAGCGTAGACTTTCCGCTTCCCGAAGCTCCCATCAGCGCAATAAGATCACCCGCGTGGACGGTGATGTTCGCTTCGCGTAAAGCTGTCACTACAGTGCTGCCCATCGAATAGATGCGTGTGATTTTTTCCGTGCGGATGACCGGACTGCTCATCGCGTGACCACCTGCTCGCCTTCACTCAAGCCGGAAACGATCTCCACATAGGTATCGCCGCGTAGACCAACTGTAATTTCTTTGGTTACCTCTTCAACCCCATTCCACACCTTGACCAGGGTCGTATCTCCACTGGAGGCACGCACAGTAGCACGCGGCAGGCACAACACACCTTCCCTTTTTGCGATGGTAATTGCAGTATCGGAGGTCATGCCGTCAGCGAGTCCGTCTGGGACTTCATCGAGCGAGATATAAATGTTGTACAGCGGACGATCCCCCTCGATGCGTATGGGAATAATGCGTTCGATCTTCCCCTGCACGGTTATTTCGGGGCGGGCATCAAAATAGACTTCCGCGTTTTGCCTAACCGAAATCAAGGGATAGTCTTCTTCTGTCACATTCGCAACGACTTCCAGCGCCTTAGGGTCGCCCAGAGTGAATAGAGTTGCCTCCGCTTGGTACGTCTGTCCACCTTCAGCGGAGATGGCAAACACAATCCCATTGATGGGAGATTTGATCTGCAAGCTTTCCAGCACAGCTTTCGCTGCATCGTATTTAGCTTGGGCAAGCGCAAGCTCAGAATCAACGGCGATGATTTCACTCTCCGTGGGATTGCTTGTATACCAATTCAGATTTGACTCGAGCCTCTTAAAGTTTTCCTTCGCCGTCGCCAGACCCGCCAGGATTTGAGATCTCATCATCGGATCTTCAGCACGTTTGGCTGCATCTTCTAATTCAGAAACGGACTGCTTTGCAGCTTTAACCTGTCTTCTCAAGTCTTTGATGAAATCGTCTGTGGCGCGCGGATAATCGAGTGACGTCCTTCGTCTTTGAAGTTTTTCTAATTCTTCCTGTGCTTCCAGCAAATCGAGCTGTGCCTGTGTGGTGGTGACAGGGTCAAGCTCTGCCAGGGTTTGTCCTTTCCGCACCGGATCGCCAACGCGAACGTTCACAGCTGAGAGCCTCCCTGTTGCGGGCATCTGCACATCGACTTGATTCACATTGACAAGATTCCCCGGTGCTGTAACGGTCTGCTGCACATCACAGGTTGTGACGGAAACCGTTTGCGGCGTTGGAGTCGGTTCCGGTGTTTGGGTTGTGGAAAACCCTAAATAACCGGCCGTGGAAATGATCAGTATGGATACGAGAGAAAATAGAA
>JAICRQ010000459.1 GCA_025966435.1 Anaerolineales bacterium
GAGGGCGAGCAGTATGCCCAGAGCGGCGCCGCATCCACCGCGCCCGTCGTCAGGCGCACACCATTGATGGCCCCTTTCGGTTCGGACATTGCGGCGCTCAGCGGCTGCCCCGACGCCTGACAGGCAGTCAGCAGGACAAGCAATCCAATGTATATCCAATGGGAAACGCGGGTCTTATTCATTTCAGCCTCCTCCTTATTCGAGCTCTTGTTGAATTGAGTGTACGCAGCGGGCGTGTCGCAGACGTGTCAGAAAGCGCCTGATGCGACCCAATTTGATCTATTCGCCGTTATAATCTCGCCAGCATAAAGCCTCAGGAGGGTGTCCTTATGCATCTTGCGATACAACTCATTGGCGCACCTCAATTCCAGCTCGACCATATACCTGTCACAGCCGGCCGCCGCGCGGTCGTGGCGCTGCTTGCGTACCTGGCGGTCCGGGATGGGGAGCATCCCAATCAGAGACACTCCCGCGAAGCACTGGCTGCCCTGCTCTGGACGGAATACGAAGAGGCAAAAGCCCTGTCGAACCTGCGCCATACGTTGTGGGAGGTGGCGCAATTTATCGGGGAAGGCTGGGTCATTACGGAACACGAAACGATTTTCCTCAACCCCCGGGCAGACATCACGCTGGACGTTGCCCAGTTTCGATCTCTGCTCCGCCAGGCAGCCACACAGCCGGACCCGGCACAGCGCATACGCCTGCTTGCGGACGCAGCAAGCCTGTACCGCGACGATTTTATGAGCGGTTTTAGCCTGAAGGGCGGCTCGAACTTCAATGAGTGGGTCTTCGCCCAGGGCGAAGCCTTGCGTCATGATCTGGCAGAAGCCCTGCAAATGCTCGTAGAGGACTACGTTACGCTGGAGCAAACTTCGTCGGCTATTCCCTATGCGCAACGCCTGATCACACTCGACCCTATGAATGAACCGGCGAATCGCACGCTGATGGAGCTGTACGCGCGGACCGATCAGACTCCGGCAGCCATCAAACAGTATCAGGCACTGGAGAAACTGCTGCGCAGAGAGCTCAACGTAGACCCCCAGCCTGAGACGCGTGAGGTGTATAAAAGAATCCGCAAGGGGGAATTCAAGACCGTTTCCGCTCCCCATAAAACCATGCATCCGGGAATGACACAGCCGAACCATAACCTGCCCGCCTCGCTCACGACCTTTATCGGGCGCGAACGGGAGCGCCATGAGATCTCGAGGCTCCTGACCCACCACCGGCTGGTCACCCTGATCGGCGCGGGCGGCATCGGCAAGACACGCCTGGCGCTGGAGACGGCTCAAGCCCTGCTGCATCAGTTTCGGGATGGCGTCTGGTTCGTTCCGCTAGAATCTCTGACAGACGAGGACCTGGTTCCTCAGACGGTTGCCTCCTTCCTGAATGTCGCGGAGACATCCGAACAACCTCTGGTCGAGAGCCTGATCCATGAGCTGCGCAGCAGGGCGCTCCTGTTACTCCTCGATAACTGCGAACACCTGTCGGATGCCTGTGCGCGGCTGGCGGAGACTCTGCTGAAATCCTGTCCCACACTGAAAATCCTTGCAACCAGCCGCGACGTTTTGCATCTGGAAGGAGAAGCTGTCTATCACGTTCCGCCTTTGACCGTCCCGGAGAGCCAGAGGGAGCAATCTGCCGGCGAGGCAGTCCGCTCCGAAGCGGTGCAGCTCTTCGCCGAGCGCGGCGTGTTGGTGTCCTCGGATTTTGAAATCACCGAGACAAATCTCGCGACGATCGCCAGGATCTGTAATCGTCTCGAAGGCATCCCTCTGGCAATCGAGCTGGCAGCCGCGCATGTGGACATGTTTACACCGGAAGAAATCCTGAACCAGCTAAATCGCTCCTTCGATCTGCTGGCAAGCCAGACGCGCTCCGCAATGCCACGCCACCAGACGATGCATGCTTCCATCGAGTGGGGCTGGAATCTGCTCGAGGAGGAGGAGCGCGTTTTCATGAGAAGGATGTCGGTATTCCAGGGAGGCTGGACTCTACATGCCGCGCAGGCAATGCAGGTGGGCAATCCTCGTGAGCTGACCGGCGTCCTGGTAAAGAAATCCTTCGTGGTTGTGCACCGGCAAATAGAACATGAAACGCGTTATGGCTTTCATGAGGTGGTTCGCTCCTTTGCCCAGGAAAAACTGGTCGAGGCAGGGGAAGAGAAGACGATACGGGATCGGCATCTGGAATACTATCTCGAACTTTCGCGGCAGATCGAACCCGCACTACACGGCGTAGATCAAGAATCCTGGCTGGAACGTTTGTTTGTGGAACGCGATAACATTCGCGCGGCGCTGGAATGGGCTGCCAGAACGAATGTGCAGGCGGGCTTGTATATATCGAACAGGCTGCGCATGCTTTGGGAGAATTACGATTTACGAGAAGAGGCACGCTGGCTGCTCACGATTTGAAACGGGCAAAGATATACGGGGTTTCCCTGCCCTATACTAAAGATTCTCCCCATTGAGCTTCATCTAGCCGCTCCTATAATGTAATCACAAGTTTGAGGTCAGGTATTCGTGCCTGCCTGCTGTGTGTTTCTGATTGGTTGGATCGAGTGGATATCTGGTTCTTCGGTGATCAGAAGAGTGAGGATCAAAAACCAACAGAACCTGTTGGTTTGTTTTCAAGAGGTCTGAAGCATCATTTGTCTCTATATAGCTCCTCCAGGTAAAAGTTAAGAGAAAACACGCGTTAGCAATATGGCAGGCAGAACTTCCTTCTGTCTGCCATATTGCTTTTGGTCAGAAGGCACCCACAGATTTCAGAACCTCATGAGACGAGAGTTAAGAAAGGAGAATCGTAACGATGGAACGCAAAATGGAACTTAAAGAAGGCACAAGTGTGTTCACCACTGGCGGCGAAGAAGTGGGGAAGATCAACCGCGTCATCCTGGACCCGGCGACCAATGAAGTGACACATGTCGTTGTCCAGAAAGGCTGGCTGTTCACGGAGGATAAAGTGGTACCGATCGACCTGATCGGTTCTGCCACCGAAGACAAGGTCCTGCTGCAGGAGAACGCCGGAGAGTTCGACAAATTGCCGGCATTCGAGGAAACGCACTATATCGGGCTAGGCGAGGAAGATTATCGCCCGGCCGGGCACCTTCCTGCTACCAGCAGGTATGCCTCAGCCTATTACTGGTATCCACCCTCGGGCTACATCGGCTATCCGGGTTACGGGCCGGGGTTTTATGGCGGGCACCCGATGGTGACCACGCGTAATATCCCGGAGGACACGATCCCGATACGAGAGGGAACCAATGTCATGAGCTCCGATGATAAGCACGTTGGCGATGTGGAACGCATCTTCGTCGACCCAGACTCCAACCAGGCGACTCATTTTGTGATCTCGCAGGGGATACTCTTCAAAGACCGGAAGCTTGTCCCGGCGTATTGGGTGACCTCTGTGGAAGAGGAGCAGGTCC
>JAICRQ010000011.1 GCA_025966435.1 Anaerolineales bacterium
CTTGAAGAGATTCTGCGCGGCGAATGGGACTTTGAAGGACATGTCGTTTCAGACTGTTGGGCATTGTCTGATTTTCATCTCAATCACAAAGTCACGAAGGATGCGGCAGAGACGGTTGCGCTAGCGTTGCAGCGCGGATGCGATCTGGGATGCGACCATGTCTTCAACGAGATTCCCGAAGCGATCCGCCGCGGTCTTATCACCGAAGCGGATGTGGATCGCGCCCTAGAGCGAACCCTCGGTACGCGCTTCAAGCTTGGCATGTTCGACCCGCCGGAAGACGTGCCCTTCACCTCTATCTCCATGGATGTGGTTGCCAGTGACGAACACCGTCAACTTGCATACCGTACAGCCACCGAGGCGGTGGTTCTGTTGAAAAACAAAGATGACATCCTGCCAATCAAACCATCCACGAAAAAGATTTTTGTCACGGGTCCCACTGCTACCAGCATGGAAGTGTTGCTCGGCAATTACTATGGCTTCAACAACCAGATGGTCACTTTGTTGGAGGGGATTACCGGGCGCATCCCGGAAGGCATGGGCATGGAATATACGTCCGGCGCGATGTTGAAGCACCCGCGCGAGATCAAGAGTTCATGGGCGCCCGGCATGGCACAGTCTGCCGATCTTGCGATTGTATGTGCAGGTATCTCTTCCTTCCTCGAGGGGGAAGAGGGCGAATCGCTTCTCTCTCCCATGAACGGCGACCGCGACGATATCTGCCTGCCGGAGAGCCAGGTGAATTACATCAAGGAGCTGGCGATCCACGGTGTGAGAATCGTGCTCGTCCTGACGGGGGGAAGCCCGATTGCATTGGGCGAGATCGAAGAGATGGTAGATGCGATTCTTTTTGTCTGGTACCCCGGCATGGAGGGCGGTCGCGCGGTAGCGGATGTGCTCTTTGGGGATGTTTCTCCCTCAGGTAAACTTCCGGTCACATTTCCAAAGTCGCTCGATCAATTACCAGCCTTCGACGATTACAGCATGAACGGTCGCACCTATCGTTACATGACCGAAGAGCCACTCTATCCATTTGGGTTTGGTCTGAGTTACAGCCGTTTTGAATATTCGGATTTGAAACTCGATCGCAGTGCTATTTTTGCCGGGGATTCCTTGCAAGTCAGCGTCACTGTTACAAACTGCGGTGATCGGGACGCAGCCGAGGTCGTCCAGTTTTATCTGAGCGATCTCCAGGCTTCGACGGTTGTCCCGCTCCATCACCTGGTTGGCTTCGAGCGAGTCATGCTCAAAGCCGGGGAAAGCCGAACTGTGAAATTTACATTGACACCAGAGATGATGTCGTTTTATAACGATGACGGTAAATTGACTCTCGAACCAGGTGAGTTCCGCCTGGAGGTCGGTGGATGTTCTCCCGGTCAACGCGGTCAGAATCTGGGCGCGCCCAAACCCTTCACCGCGGTGTTTGAAGTGAAGTAAATTCTTGACGATGGACAATCGACAATAGACCACTTATGGTCCATCGTCAATCGTCTATGGTCGAAACCAACAGGAGCATTTCATGCCAGATTACACCCCCAAACCCGAACACAAATTCACCTTTGGCTTATGGACGGTTGGCAATATCGGTCGTGACCCGTTTGGTGGCCCGGTACGCGATGTGAAGTCACCTGCCGAATTGGTTCGCCTCCTGGGGGAAGTGGACGCGTGGGGAGTCAACTTTCACGATAATGACCTGATTCCCATTGACGCGACACCCGCCGAACGCGACCAGATCCTGAAAGAGTTCAAGCAAGCCCTTGCCGATACGGGACTGGTCGTCCCGATGGCGACCACCAATCTGTTCACCGATCCGGCTTTCAAGGACGGCGCGTTCACATCGAACGACCCTAAAGTGCGCGCCTATGCGTTGCAAAAAACGATGAACGCCATAGACTTGGGTGTGGAGCTGGGTGCGAAGATCTATGTGTTCTGGGGCGGGCGTGAGGGGACGGAGACTGACGCCGCCAAAGACCCGATCACTGCCATCAAGCGCTCACGCGAGGCGATGAACTTTCTGTGCGAGTATGTGCTCGATAAAAAATACGACCTGAAGTTCGCGCTGGAAGCCAAGCCCAATGAACCGCGCGGCGATATCTACAACTCCACCACGGGGCACATGCTGGCGTTCATCGAAACTCTCGATCACCCACAGATGGTGGGAGTCAACCCGGAAGTGGCGCATGAACACATGGCAGGGCTCAATTTCGTGCATGGTGTCGCGCAGGCAATGGAAGCGGGTAAGCTGTTCCACATTGACCTGAACGATCAGGCGTTCGGTCGCTACGATCAAGACTTCCGCTTTGGCGCGGTCAACCTAAAGAGCGCGTTCTTCCTGGTGAAGCTGCTGGAAGATAATGGATACAATAGCAGCCGCCACTTCGATGCGCATGCCTATCGCAGCGAGGACTATGAAGGCGTCAAGGATTTTGCGCGCGGCTGTATGCGTACGTATTTGATCCTCAAGGAAAAGGCTGCGCAATGGAATGCCGATCAGGAGATTCAAGATCTTGTTGCGGAGATCAACGCGGACGACGGTTCAATGAGCCAATACTTCGGAGCCTACAGCGCTCAAAAAGCAGAAGCATTGAAGTCTGAAAGCTTTGATCGCGCTGCCCTGGGCGCCCGCGGACTCCCCTATGAGCGCCTCGACCAGCTCACCGTCGAAGTATTATTAGGCGTGCGCTGAAATATACCTTCCCATTTTCACTGCTCTGTGTCAGTGGTATAACCAGCATTAGGATCTGAAATCAATGGAAAACTCTACGTTTCTCGGGCTTGAATGTCACGCGCTGGAAAATGAACAATTGAAATTGCTGATTATGCGTTCCGCAGGGCCGCGTATCCTTTCCTTTGGCTTTAAGGATGGTGACAATCTATTCGCGGAGTTGCCCGATGCCCGGATTGATGATTTCGGCAACGACGCGTTTCATTTTTATGGTGGTCATCGTTTGTGGCACGCGCCGGAGGAACCGAGACGCACCTACCTGCCCGATGATTTTCCTGTGGACATCGTTCCCGCTGAGAACGGATTGACTGTTACACAAAAGACAGAAGCGCAAACCGGTTTGCAGAAAATGATCGAAATTCGCCTCCCTGGCGAATCTCCTCAGGTCATCATTACGCATTATCTGACCAATCAGGGGTTATGGCCCGTTACTTGTGCCCCCTGGGCGATCACACAACTGAAACCCGGTGGCACCGCGATATTGCCGCAAGCTCGCCAGGATACAGGTGTTCTTCCCAATCGATCTCTGGCTTTATGGCCTTACACAGATATGGTGAATCCAAATGTACGCTGGGGAAGCAACTATATTCTTCTGGATGCAGAGCTGGATTCCCCTTTCAAGATAGGTTTCCCGAACCCGCGCGGCTGGCTGGCATACTGGTGGAATAATACATTGTTTGTAAAGCGCACCGAGTATGACTCGCAGGCAGAGTATTTTGATTTTGGCAGCTCCAGCGAATGTTATTGTAACCAAACATTCATTGAACTGGAAACACTATCTCCCATCCGCACCATTGCACCAGGGGAGACAGTCTCTCATATTGAGACGTGGGAGTTGTATAAGGATATTGATCGACCGCGCCATGAGAGTGACGCGCAGCGCATTGTAGAAGCATTAGGATTGGAATAGCACATGGCGTACTTCCTTGGTATTGACACCTCCACGACAGGAAGCAAGGCGTTGGTTATCAACGAACGTGGGGAAGTGGTCGCGGTCGCCTCCTCGCCGCACACGCTGCAGACGCCGCGCCCCTTGTGGTCAGAGCAGGATCCGCGCGAATGGTGGAGGGCAGTGGCGGCGAGTATCCGCGCTGCATTGGAACAAGCAGGTATCGGCGGGGATGAGATCGCAGCGGTCGGCTTGACGGGGCAGATGCACGGGTTGGTTCTGCTCGATGACGAAGGGAATGTCCTTCGTCCCGCCATCCTGTGGAACGACCAGCGCACGCAGAGGCAGTGTGACGAAATCCATGCACGCATAGGAAAAGAAAGATTTATCCAGATCACCGGCAACGTCGCGCTGCCGGGTTTCACGGCGCCGAAGATTTTATGGGTCAAGGAACATGAGCCGGAGGTGTATGCCCGGGCAAAACATATCCTGCTGCCGAAGGATTACATCCGTTATAAGCTGACGGGGGAATACGCAATGGATAAAGCCGACGGCGCGGGAACGGTCTTGTTCGACCTGCGCTCGCGCGACTGGTCTGACGAGGTGTTAGCTGCCCTCGAAATTCCGCGTGCCTGGATGCCCAAGACGTTCGAAGGTACGGAATTTACCGGTTCTGTGACCGAAGAGGCGGCGCAGCTCACGGGGTTGCACGTTGGCACGCCAGTTGCGGCAGGCGGCGGCGACCAGGCGGCGGGTGCTGTAGGGGTGGGCGCGGTGGAGCCGGGGATCGTTGGGCTAACCGTTGGGACGAGCGGCGTTGTGTTTGCGACGACGCCCTCTGCGCTGATAGAGCCCGAAGGACGTTTACATGCATTTTGCCATGCAGTGCCGGGCTTGTGGCATTTTATGGGCGTGATGCTTTCGGCGGCGGGGAGTTTGCAGTGGTATCGCGATACGCTTGCGCCCGATGTATCCTTCGATGAATTATTAAAAGAAGCAGAGTCGATCCCAGCAGGGAGTGAAGGCTTACAGTTTCTCCCCTATCTAAGCGGGGAACGTACGCCGCATCCGGACCCGCTGGCGCGCGGCGCGTTTATCGGGCTGACGGTCCGCCACCGCCGCGCCCACATGACGCGCGCCGTGCTGGAAGGTGTAGCATTTGGTTTGAAGGATAGTTTCACGCTGATCCAGAACGCGGGATTGGGCGAGATCACCCAAGTGCGCGCTTCCGGCGGGGGGGCTAAGGGTGCGCTGTGGAGGCAGATCCTGGCGTCCGTACTGGAAGCGGAACTGGTCACGGTCAATACGACCGAAGGCGCGGCGTATGGCGCGGCATTACTGGCAGGCATCGGCGCGGGCGCATGGGCAGATGTCCTCTCTGCTTCCCTTGCGTGCATCAAAATTACAGGCAGCACACAACCCGACGCGTCGCAGGTGGACGTTTATCGTCAGGCGTATTCAATTTATCAGGATTTGTACCCGGCCTTAAAGTCCAGCTTTAGCCGTATGGGTGGGACTGCATGAGCGAAAATAGCAATCCGGTAGTGTAACAATATGTAACAGCTCGTAGTTGGGCTAAGGAGTGCATGCCCATTCTCAGAATCCCGAAAAACGGACTGCTGGACGACTTCAGTGCCCAGCAGTTGATGCCCTCAGGATTCTGAACAATTGGGGCAGCCTGCTAAGGGACTCCTGACGTGCAAGACTACATGGGAGCCTTTCCCATCACGAGTCCCTCTATACTGTGTGGGGTTTTGAGCGGAGGCAAATTCGAAGTCGTATCTGCGACGATTTCACAGCTCAGGTGCTGTTTTAGCGCGTCGTCCAGGCTGTCATAAAATGCCTGCGACATCTTCAGCGTTGGCGCTATATAGTCTGCTGGACGTTCAATGATGGTTGCCGAGTGGGCTCGGTCTTCGCGCGAGACGACACCCAGAATAATAACAGGGCGCATGCGATCGTTATTCTTGGAACCTCTGTGGATGGTTAGGCCACTTCGTACAGACACGCTACCGCGCTTCGCAAGGCGTGGCACCATCCTCTGATTGTATGTTTCCTTCTTTTCACCGACCGGGAACATTTCTTTTACAAAGTCGGATCCGTCATCAAAGTGCGTACCAGGCGCAATATGGAACGGTCCCATTGACGGTGTTACATCCACTGTCGAAGCATTAATGCACAGGGATGTCAGTCGGCGATGGAGGCGCGTGGGATCGGGCAAGGGGAAATCACGGTGCGGCGGCTGGTCGGGCGCCCCAGGGAGAGGGATATCGGCGCCAAGCTCGACGATTTCATACTGATCGGTAAGTATCTCGCGGCTCAGCTCGATAACGGCGGGATTGGTCACCAGCTCAATAAATCCTCGTAAACGCTCCGGGTATAGCTCGATGTAGAAGCGGCTCCATCCCCGAAACGCAACACCTTCTCCGCCCTCAACCTTGAGGGCATTGATGAATTGAAGCCCCACGTCCTCGTCTAGCTCGTCTGCCCACCGGACGGGCAGGAGATCGGGTATGTTGGTAACCCCGCGTTCATAAATGTCTTTGCTCAACTGCTTAAAATCCAGAGCTGTAGCTAATGCACTCATAGATATCTCCTTATATGAATTATTGGCTATTGACTTTTATTATAAATGAAATATAATTTTATGGAGTAAAACATAATTTTATGTTTCCAACTGGCACCCCCCCCATTATAGCCAGCTCCCAACCCATCCCCTATGCTCGTGTGCTGGAACTCCTCGTTGATGACCATAACCTCCAAACCCTGGAGGCAGTGACTAAAGCACTGGGTTCAGAAACGCGGCTGGAGATTTTGCGCTTTTTAAGCGCCCATACCTGTAGTGTGCTTGAGATCGCTGAGGCTCTCAACCTACCCCCTTCCACTGCCAATCTTCATATAAGTGTTCTTGAGAAAGCCGGGTTGATTGAAACGGAACTCCGGCCGGCAATCCGCGGATTGCAGAAGGTCTGTGCCCGCGTTTACGACCGCATCGTCATCCAGCTGCCAGCGGATACGGAGCGAGAGGGCACGACCGTAGAGGTCTCTATGCCGATCGGGGCGTTTGTGGATATCCATGTCACTCCCACCTGCGGACTGACAGGTGAACTGGGGATCATTGGCCACCTCGATGACCCGGGCTCATTCTATGAACCCGAGCGCATACAGGCCCAGTTGCTATGGTTCCGCCGGGGTTATGTGGAATATCGCTTCCCGAACCGCTTACCTCCGAATGTCGTTCTGGACGATATTGAAGTGAGCTTTGAAGTTTGTTCGGAGGCACCTTTGCATCACGCGGGCTGGCCTTCCGATGTCACGGTCTGGATTGGTGATGTTGAGATCGGTACGTGGACAAGCCCAGCCGACTTTGGCGGAGAACGCGGTGCATTGACACCTACCTGGTGGGGGATTCAAAACTCACAATACGGGTTGCTCAAAGTCTGGAAAGTTACCAACAATGGAACGTATGTGGATGGACTGCAGGTGTCGAAAGTAACGCTTCACAACCTGTCACTAAAGCCTGGCGATCCGATCCCGGTGCGGATTGGCATTAAGGATGGCGCCTCCAATATTGGCGGCATGAATTTGTTCGGCAGTAAATTTGGCAATTATCCTCAAGACATTGTCCTAAGGCAGCATTTCAAACGAGCCCCCAGATAATCCACAAGGGGCGCTGCGCGTTTTATGTTCTGGCAAACAGCGCTGCGCAACGCCCGAGAGAGGAGGTGGTCGTCTCAAAGCAAAGTTTGTCATAGAGCTTTCTCACTATTGCAATGTGCAAGTTTTGATAGTTCCCTTATGCCAGGCATAAGGGCCCGATTCACAACCGTAATACTTAACTTAATTCAAGAGGAGAAAAGATGAAAAGTATCACCCGTTATCTTCTTCCACTCATGGTCGTGCTCAGCATGGTGCTGGCTGCCTGTGGTGGTGGAGCTGCGACACAACCGCCAGCAGCCACGGAACCAGCCGTAACAGAACCCACTGCGACCGAACCCTCCGAAGCGACAGAAGCGCCCGGTGCGACGGAAGCACCCGGAGCAACTGAGGCTCCTGCTGGTGGTACAGCCGAGTGCCCCGCCGGTGTGGAAGGCGTCGCAATTGAGATGTGGAGTCCCTTCACCGGCCCCGATGGTGATGAAATGACCGCTCTGGCAGAACGCTTCAGCAGCGAAAACACATGTGGAATCACGGTTGCCCACGTCGCCCAGCCTGAATATGTTCAAAAGCTGGAAGCTGGTGCTGCCGCGGGTGAATTGCCGGCGATGACCGCTGTCCACATAACCCGTGTGGCGCAGTTGGCTGCCCGCAATGTGCTCAAACCGTTCGGACCGGAAGCCATGGCCGTTCTAGGTGATGATTTTGCAGGCGAATTCCCGGAGGATCTCTGGGGCCCTGGCGAGATTAACGGCGAACGTTATTCCATCCCGTTGGATGTCCATCCGCTGATCATGTTCTATAACAAGGAACTGTTCGCCGCTGCAGGGATTGAAGAACCGGGCACGGAACCCTGGACGCGTGAAGAATTTGAGGATGCTCTCGCTAAGCTTGAAGAGAGTGGCGCGACTCCGCTTTCCCTCGGCACTGCCTTCCAGGGTGCTGCTCTGTTCCAGGCTCTCATCCGCCAGTACGGTGGTTCCCTAACCGATGAAGCAGGTACTACAGCCACCTATAACTCAGAAGCTGGTGTGCAAGCCCTGGAGCGAATCAAGGAACTGAGGGACAAATACACGCCCGATATCAGCGGTACAGGCGATCCCGAAGTCAACGTATTCAAGCAGGGTGATGTGGGAATGGTCTTCCACGGACCCTGGTGGATCTCTGATCTTCAGCAGCTCGACTTCGTTGGCTTTGCGCCGCTGCCCACCATCGGTGACCAGCCTGCCACGTGGGGCGGTTCACACCAGCTCGCGTTGACCACGGACGATCCCACCACTCAGGCGGCTGCCGCTGTGTGGATCAAGTGGCTCTCCGATAATTCTGCGGAATGGGCTGCAGCAGGCCAGGTTCCAGCTCGTGAGAGTGTCCGCAGCGACCCCAATCTTGCTAGTGTGGCAGCCCCCATCTCACAGGTTGTTGAGTCTGCCAACATGGTAGTGTTCCCGGCGCAGGCGGCTGGACTGGAGTCCGCCCTGTGGGATCAATTCGGACCTGTGGTCGATGGCTACCTTGCCGGCGATGTAACAGATCTCCAGACTGCTTTGGATGAAGCCGCCGCCAGGTCGCAGCAGGTGATAGAAGAGAACAAATCTCTCTTCGGGGAATAAGTACATTTGATCGTTCGCCGGGGAGGCACCCGTGTGCCTCTCCGGCGCTTTTGCAAGAGCTCCCGTCGCTCGAAAGGAGATCCCACCATGGCAACAACAAATGTCGAATCCATAAACGTCTCGGCTGGCACAGCGGCGCGCAAGAAGAAAAATGTTTCCATCGTTCCCTATCTCTTTATTGCGCCCCATCTGATTTTCTTTACGGCATTCTTAGCCTGGCCGTTTATCTACGGTTTCTATATCAGTCTCTTCCGGTTTGACTTTTTACAGCCAAACAACAGACCGTTTGTGGGGCTAAGGAATTATGCCAACCTGTTCGACCCCGGGAGCGTCCAATTTCCCAAATTCTGGAATGCGTTAGGCAATACAGCCGAGTTCATTCTCTGGTCGGTGCTGCCTCTGGTGGGGATCGCCCTCGTATTGGCCGTCCTGCTGAATCGCAATTATCCGGGTCGAGGACTCTTTCGCACCATCTTCTTCGCGCCGTATGCGCTTTCCGTGACAGTTGCCGCTGTGCTGTGGTGGTGGATCTTCCAGCAGACAGGCATTGTCAATCAGGCTCTCCAGTTGATCGGGTTGAGTCCCGTCAATTGGCTGGGTGACCTGCCTGGCGCCTGGGTCGCAATCACGATTTGCACAGTCTGGTGGACGATCGGTTTCAATACCATTATCCTTCTCACAGCTCTGCAGGAGATCCCCAAAAGCCTGTATGAAGCCGCTTCGTTGGATGGCGCCAACTCGCGGCAGCAGTTCTTCCTCATTACCATTCCTATGCTGCGCTCTGTATTGGTATTTGTCTTGACGATTACCTTGATCGCTTCCGCCAACCTTTTCGGTCAGCCTTATATCATGACCGCAGGGGGACCGGCAGATGGCACGCAGACCGTGATCTACCGTATCTTCTTTGAAGGTATGCTGCGCGGCCAGATGGGCACGGCAGCCGCCATGTCTATTTTTGTCGCGCTGCTATTGCTTGTCCTGACCTATCTCAATTTTAAGTTTTTCGGCCAGACCGAGCAGCAATAGGAGAGCCATCATGACAACTCTACAAAAAGTCCAAGACATTCAGGAAACCGACGTTGAGATCGGCGAATCCAGGTTGGGCAAGATCCTTTTCTACCTGGTGTTGATCCTCTTTGCGCTTTTCTTCGTTCTACCCCTGCTCTGGATGGTTGTGACCGCTTTCAAGCCATTTGAAGAATGGCTTACTCCTAACTGGATTCCCGTGAACCCGACGCTGGAGAATTTCACGTCCATCTTTAACGACAAGTCTTTGCCGGTTGTCAACTGGTTCCTCAATAGTCTGCTCATCGCCTCTCTGTTCACTCTCGTGATCCTGATCATTGACTCACTCGCTGGGTACGCGTATGCCCGACTGGAGTTCCCAGGAAAAAACCTGCTGTTCGGGTTGATGCTGGCAACGCTGGTCATGCCCGGCATCATGTTCCTGATCCCCAACTATCTTACCGTGGCAAGGCTTGGCTGGATCGGCTCGATCCAGGGCGTGATCGTCCCCGGGTTTGCCGGTGTCTTCGGTGTGTTCTTCATGCGCCAGTTTTTTCAAAGTCTTCCAAAGGAATTGGAGGAAGCTGCTTATATCGATGGAGCAAGCGTATGGCGCACCTTTTTCTCTGTCATATTACCGCTATCCAAAGGTCCCCTGATCACCCTGGGCATCATCACCTTCCTCACCTCCTGGAATGACTTCTTATGGCCCCTTCTCATTTTGGGTGGTGACCGCCAGGAACTGACTCTGCCTGTCGGTTTGGCAACCCTCCAGGGGCAGTACACCTTTGACTATGGCAAGTTGATGGCAGGCGCCCTCGTGTTGACAATTCCTGTGCTCATCTTATATGCCGTGTTCCAACGGTACATTATCCGCTCTATTTCTATGACCGGCATTAAGGGTTAACTTAGTCGCATTTGATATAAATTTTTTTACTGGCAATCAAAAGCCTGTTTCGCTACCATTGGAAGCTCGCTCGAAATACAACTCGAGCGGCAGACCATAGGATTCTGACAACGGTACACCAAGAATGACATTACTGAAGCTTAAACAACCCTCTCTATGGAGACTCTGGGGAATTTTACTTTTCCTGGTAAGTGCTTGTGCGCCGGCGACACCGGCCGCTTCCCCAACGCCATCTATGGAGCCCACTGCAAGGCAGACCGAGACTCCGGCGAGTAGTGCAACTCCTGCGGAAACGTCTACCTCAACACCGCTGCCCGGGCCTTCGTTCACCAACCCCGTTTACCCGGACGATTTTCCCGACCCCTACATTCTCGTCACGGAGGATGCGTATTATGGATATGCCACTACGAATGGCAGTACGACCAACATCCGTGTGATCCGCTCGGAGGATCTGGTCAACTGGGAATATCTGGGTGATGCCCTGCCGGCACTGCCGGAATGGTCGATGCTCCAGTCTGGTTTTACCTGGGCTCCGGGTGTGGTCGAGATCGAGGATCAGTTCCTCATGTATTACGTGGCGCGTGATGAGGATTTCGACCGTCAGTGCATTGGACTTGCCGTGAGCGATAACCCGGCAGGTCCCTTCCGCGATCCGAATGATGAGGCGTTCATTTGCCAGAATCAGATGGGGGGCTCCATCGACGCGCACCCCTTCAAAGATGATGACGGTAAGCTATACCTTCTATGGAAGAACGATGGCAACTGCTGTGCGATGGAGGTAGCGCTCTGGATCCAGGAACTCAGCGCGGATGGGATGAGCCTGATTGGCGAGCCGGTCAAGCTCATTCGCATGGACCAGCCCTGGGAGCGTCCCCTCATCGAAAACCCAGCTATGGTCAAGCATAACGATAAGTATTATTTATTTTATTCGGCCAACTGGTGGGAGTCTCACCAGTACGCCATCGGCTACGCTGTCTGCGAAACGGTCACCGGTCCATGTGAGAAACCTCTCGAAGGGCCGTGGTTCGACTACGAAGCGCCTGTCATGGGCCCTGGCGGCCAGACCTTTTTTACCGACACGGAAGGCAACCTGTGGATGGCCTATCATGCCTGGACGGGTGCAGAGGTGGGCTACTCATCGGGGGGAGAGCGCAGCCTGCATATTGACCTGGTTACCTTTAATGGTGATCAGCCTGTTACGGACGGACCAACCTATACCCCTCAACTATTACCTTAACTCACATACATGACACACGACATCCTTGCCGCGCCCTTTACATGGGCTACTGGTATCGAAGATACCTTTATTCAGCACGCGCGTCCGCGCCTGCGTGCACTTGATGAATATGAGCTGACTCAGCACTACAAGCTCTGGAAAAGTGACATTGACCTCGTTGCCGAGACCGGCGTGCAGGCCGTCCGCTGGGGCATTCCTTGGCATATTGTCCAGCCTGCGCCGGACAAATGGGATTGGGAATGGACGGATAAGGCACTTGAACATCTCGTCACCGTGAGAGGCATCACGCCGATTCTGGACCTGATGCATTACGGCACGCCCATGTGGCTGGATAATAGTTTCATCAACTCCAGTTATCCGCAACGCGTTGCGGAATATGTGGCTGCTGTGGCCGCGCGTTACAAGTCGCTGGTGCGCTATTACACACCGCTCAACGAGCCTATGGTCAACACCAGCATGTCTGGGTACAAGGCCGAATGGCCTCCATACCTGAGTGGTGATGACGGCTATGTAAAACTGGCTCTGGCGATTGCCAGGGGTATGGTGCTTACTACGCGGGCGATTAAGTCCGAGCAGCCGGATGCAATCACTGTGCAAGTAGAAGCTTTGTGGCATACATTTACACGGGAAGAGTCCTTAAAAGAGCGCGTGGCTTTAGCCAACGCCCGTCAATTTTTGTGTTTTGATCTGGCTACCGGCCGCCTGGACGACAACCATGAACTTGCAGAATTTGTGCGCGAACACGGCGCGACCGATTCGCAGCTCGATTGGTTTTACAAGAACCACGTGAACTTTGATGTCTTTGGCGCAAATTATTATCCCTGGTCCCATGCAGAAATGAGACTGCGGCCAGATGGCAAGCCTCATACCGTCGTAAAGCGAGCCTCCGGGCATAAGATCGAGCTGATTCTTCGCAGTGCCTGGGAGCGGTACGGCATGCCGATCATGATTACGGAAACCTCATCCACTGGGGATGTCAAAGCCCGCGCCAAATGGATGGATCACACGCTTGAGACAGTAAGTTCTCTTCGCTCAGAAGGCATCCCGGTCATCGGTTATACATGGTTCCCGCTTTTCACGATGATAGATTGGGCATATCGAAAAGGAAGGCTCACGCTCGATAAGTATCTGGTGCATCTCGGGTTGTATGACTCGGCGTTTGATGCAGAAGGTGTTCTGCGCCGGGAGGTGACTCCGCTGGTGAAGCATTATCAGGAGCATATGGCTAGGCCGCTACCGCCCGTTTCCAGCCCCTCATTCGAGAGTCCTCCTTTATCCCCGCGCCTCCGCCGCTCCCTGGACGGTCCATGGTACTTCTCCACAACCGAGATACGAAACACGGAGGACTGCTCATTAATTACTGTACCGGCTCCCTGGCAAGCGGATGCGCGTTTTCGAGATCATACAGGCGAAGCCTGGTACCAGCGGGAGTTTGAAGTCTCTTCCGAATGGACGGAATCCGGCCGCGTTCTCCTGATTGGCTTTGGCGCCGTGGATTACTTTGCTGAAGTCTGGTTGAACGGTATCAAAGTCGGGGAGCATGAAGGTGGCTATCTGCCGTTTGAACTGGATATTACAGATGCCGCGCGCCCCGGGCGGAACACTCTCACTGTTCGTGTGGATGACCCACTTGAGATTTTCCCCGAAATCCCACACGGTAAACAATCCTGGTATGGCATGCTCTCGGGGATCTGGCAATCGGTCTGGGTGGAGTCGCGTGTTGCGAGTCATATCCAGCAAGTCAAGATCTCGACAGACGGCGAACAGGTGCGTGTGGAAGTCATTGGACGCGGCGACTTCACAACTGGGCTCATAGCAGAGATTTTCGATTCGAATGGAGTACGTGTGGCGCAGATAGAAGCAGGGGAACCGCTCTTTTTTCTACAGGTTCCTCACCCACAGCTTTGGTCTCCAAACGAACCGAACCTGTATACACTGAAAGTATCCACCCATAACGACGAAGTAACGGAGACCTTCGGCTTTCGTACCATTGAAACGAAGGATGGGCGAATTTTATTGAACGGTCGTCCATTTTACATGCGGGCCGCGCTCGACCAAGACTATTACCCCGAGCTGATTTGTACGCCGCCATCTCTGGAATATATTGAGGATCAGTTCCGCAAAGCTAAGGAAATGGGGTTGAACTGCCTGCGGGTGCATATCAAGGTCGCTGACCCTCGTTATTACGCGGCGGCTGATAAGGTAGGACTGCTGATTTGGACAGAGCTGCCCAACCATAGCTTATTAACGGAAGACGCCAAACGCCGCGCACGTGAAACATTGGTGGGCATGCTGGAGCGTGATGGGAACCATCCCAGCATTGGGATTTGGACGATCATGAATGAAAGCTGGGGCATTGACCTGACGGACCCATCTCAGCGTGCCTGGCTGTCGGAGACCTACCGGTGGTTCAAGGAACTCGACCCGACCCGGCTTGTGATCGGAAACTCCGCGTGTTGGAGTAATTTTCATGTAATCACTGATATCGCTGATTTTCACAGTTACTATGCCATGCCAGATAACTTCGAAAAATGGCAGAGATGGACAGCTAAATATGCGGGCCGCCCATGGTGGCTGTTTGCACATGAGTACAAAGAGCATGCCTTGTGGCGTGAGTTTCTCATCGATCCGTGGCATGGGGACGAAAGACCTCTAGCTCCAGATGCAGAACCGAGAGGAGATGAGCCGTTAATCGTTTCAGAGTTTGGGAATTGGGGTCTACCCGATCTCCATAAACTCTATGAGGGGAACGGCGGCACTGCGCCTTGGTGGTTTGATACCGGGCTCGACTGGAACGATGGAATTGTTTATCCGCGCGGCATCGAGCAGCGATTTAGGGAGTATCACTTAAACCACATCTTTTCCTCACTGGCTGCTCTGACGGAAGCCAGCCAGCGGCTTCAGTTTGAAGCGCTTAAGTTTCAGATTGAGAACATGCGTGCCCATGCCAGCCTGCAGGGCTATGTCATTACCGAGCTGAGCGACGTATACTGGGAAGCCAATGGGTTATTGGATATGTACCGCAATCCAAAGGTTCACTATTCACAGCTCAATAAGTTCAATGCGGATGATATAGTAATTCTGCTTTGGGATCGTCTCGTTTATTCAGCAGGCGAGATTTGTGGAATGAAGGTGTTATTTTCGCATTACTCATCCGTTGAAATCGAAGAGGTTATGATCGAGTGGAAAATGACCAGTGATGGATTCACAGCAAGCGGTGTGAAGTTGCCTGCTGTAAAGCCTTCACGCTTCGGCGTCACGGAATTAGGCTTCGTAAGTTTTGAAACCCCACAGGTCGAACAGCCAACGATGGCGCGGCTGGAATTGAAGCTGTATGGTGATGAGCGCTTAATTGCATCCACAGAGCAGGAAATTTATGTTTTCCCAAAGCTCTTACCATTCGGCAAAGGACAACCGATTTTTTCTCCCGAATTTCATGCACCCCTTGAAGCGCTGGGATATTCAGTAACAAATGATTTATCTCAGACCAATGTAGCAGTTGTTACGGTCTTGGATGATAGCCTTCGTGATTTCGTTCTGCGCGGCGGACAGGTCCTTCTGCTGGCTGAAAGCGACGAGGCACTCCAAATGCATATCCCGGGTCTGAAAATCAAGGAACGAGTAGGTAGCCCCTGGGAAGGCGACTGGGCGAGCAGTTTTGGCTGGCACCGCTTCGGCAAACTGCCGACCGGGGGTACAGTGAATTTTGCATTCGCCGGACTTACTCCTGAATATGTAATCAGCGGCTTTTCGTCCCGTGACTTTGCGTTCAACGTGTATGCCGGTCTGTTTGTGGGGTGGCTTCACAAGGCCGTGCCAACTATTGCCAGGCGACGAGCCGGCCAGGGAGAAGTGTTGGTATCCACATTCCGTTTGTCCAAGAACCTAAATACAAACCCTCTGGCGATGCACCTCTTTGCGGAACTCCTGGACGTAGTGAAAGCTCCGATGGGACAACCCGTTCGAATCACTGACTCATCTGATTAACGAAAGAAACCCTTAGGATATCAACGCCTAAGGGTTTCTCGATTAATGGCGAGCTTTTTGTCAGCTCAGTGCAGGTTG
This sequence comes from Anaerolineales bacterium, assembly GCA_025966435.1. Classification (GTDB taxonomy): domain Bacteria; phylum Chloroflexota; class Anaerolineae; order Anaerolineales; family Villigracilaceae; genus Defluviilinea. The sequence goes on from JAICRQ010000011.1 coordinate 16,096, forward strand.
CGCGAAACTCAGACCGGTAGAGGAAAGCCGACGGACACCAGTCAGCTTTTTAAAGATCTCGATCTCCGTTCGGTCATAAGGCGTCCCATCTTCACAAAAAAGATCATGGAACCAGATCTCTGGTCCGATCTGTAGATCTATCGTCTCATGGATCGGCTTTAACTCTTTCCATTGGTAAATTGTATTTGTCTTTCCCGCGACAAGTCCCCAGTTAAAACAACCCACATCCTCGCGTGCAAACACAGGTAAGTTGGTTTTCACCAGGCTTCCGGTTGTGCGCGCCAGCCATTCTGTGCACATTACAGGACGTCCATACTCTTTGAGTTTCCGGATCTCGTGCTCGAGTTTGTCTGGCTCCCAGTAATGATGAAATGTGATCACATCAGATGCGGCAAGCTGGAATTCATTGAGAGGCTCGTTATCGAACCAGACTCCTACAGTCAGTGGTTGGGACGGATTGACTGCCCGAGCCCATTCAAAGACGGATTTCACCAGTGGCAGCGATTTTTCTTTGTTACCACTGTTGCCGGGTTCATTATACAAATCCCAGAGCAGAATGCGTTCATCGTCTGTGAAGGAGCCGAGGATATCCTTCACGTACATTTCCAGCCGGCCCCAGGCGGATGGCCCCTGATTAACCACAGAAATGCTTGGACTTTGTACCCATCCTGAATTGTGAACTCCGGGCTTGGGTGCAGGTTGAGAGCCGATTTTGGGGTCAGAATTCCAACAATCGTCAAAGAGGACCAGCATGGGACGGATTCCGTGCCGGGAGGCGAGCTCCAGGAACTGGCTGATTCGCTGCTTAAATCCGCCCGGATCCGCTTCCCAGGCTAGATCATGTAAAAACGTGCGGACTGTGTTGAAGCCAATACTTGCGGCCCAGGTTAGCTCGCGGTCGATGGTAGCAGGGTCAAAAGTCTCTGCTTGCCACATTTCTAGTTGGTTAATAGCAGTGCTGGGGATGAAATTGCAGCCGACGAGCCAGGGCTGACGTGCGTACCATTCGTTTGCTTGTTCGGCTGACCAACGCGGGGGTAGGTTCATTGAAATCTCCTAAATTCGACGATACGTGTAATGTTTCTTACGAGTGTTTTGTTTGCCTTCAAGACGGCTGATCGGGTCACATGTTACACCCATGCAAGGTAACAATTGACTTTCAAACCTGAAAGCATCATATGCAAAACTGTAAAGCCTTAGGAGCTTGTCTTCTGATGAAATTCCAAGAAAATGCGCTCAAATCTATCAGCATAGATCGAATCCGGCTCGCTCCTTACGCCATAGGAATGTCCGATCCGCGTATTAGGTGATTCCCCCATTGTTGTGCCGAAACGATGCTCTTATCATTCATCTATGCAGGGGCACTACTAATACTAAGGTGGATCATCGACGACTCATTAGACTCAACATTGTAATTGCTTGACTTCGCTGAGGACTATAGCTCGACAAAGCGAAGTCCACAAAATAAACCATCCAGCCGATCAACGTGGACGCTGACCGGTTCTTTGACATTAGCGCAGTAAATAGAACGGCTATTTGAAGTCATTGTCGGGATGATGATAAACCGCATGGCAGGATTTTTCTTGAACCCTCTCCTGCCTTGCAATCTTTCAGATAGGTGCTAAAACACTTAATGATAGTAGGAGAGAGATGACAGACAAACCCTTAAACCATAATTTAGAAGGTCCAAAGCCCGGGACGCTTGACCTCGTGTGCTTTTCTCATTTGCGTTGGAACTTTGTGTATCAGCGCCCTCAGCATTTGATGAGTCGCTGTGCACGTGAGAGAAGAGTATTTTATGTGGAAGAGCCGGTGCACTTCGATGGCCCGCCTCACTTGGAAGTGGAAAAGGATCCTTCGGGCGTGATGATCGTCAAGCCCTTCCTGCCCCACGGACTCAATGAAGAAGAAACAAATGCTGCGACGGAAAAGCTGGTTAATCAGCTTTTTGAGGAAGAAGTGAATGACTTTATCCTCTGGTATTACACGCCTATGGCACTCAATTTTTCCAGGCATCTGGAACCCGCGCTGACCGTCTATGACTGCATGGATGAGTTGTCGCTGTTCAAAGGCGCGCCCGCCAAACTGCAGGAGCTCGAGAAAGAGCTGATCCATCGCGCGGATTTGATCTTCACCGGTGGCCAGACGTTATACGAGAGCAAGCGCAACGGTCACGACAACGTCTATCTCTTCCCGAGCAGCATTGACGCCCCTCATTTTGAACAGGCCCGTAAAAAACAGGCCGACCCTGATGATCAGGTAAACATTCCTCATCCGCGCCTGGGTTTCTTTGGGGTGATTGATGAGCGAATGGATCTTGATCTGCTTGGAAAACTGGCAGAGGCTCGCCCAGACTGGCATCTTGTGATGCTCGGCCCGGTCGTCAAGATTGAGCAGGAAAATTTACCGAACCAGCCTAACATTCATTATCTGGGGATGAAGACCTATGAGCAGCTCCCGCAATATCTTGCGGGTTGGGATGTTGCCTTGCTGCCCTTTGCCCTGAACGACTCAACCCGCTTCATCAGCCCGACGAAAATCCCCGAATACCTGGCAGGTGGGAAACCAGTGGTTTCCACGCCCATCCGCGATGTGATTAATCCATATGGTAAGCAGAATCTGGTATCGATCGCTGCCACCCCGGAGGAATTCGTAAAAGCCATTGAACAGATTCTGCACAGGAAAAAGGAGGAGGCAGCCAGTTGGCTGACCAAAGTGGATCAGCAGTTGTCACAAAATTCCTGGAACTATACCTGGGAGCGCATGATGACGCTGATTGAATCGAGCATTGCTGCCAGGGAGGAAGAGGATAAAAAAGATAAGACAGTTCTCAAACAACCGGCCAGCATGCCCAGTATTCCTGTCTACCTGGATTTGGAAAAAAAAACAGGCAACGGAAACGGAGCTAAATCCAGAAACATCCAGCCCTTTGACTATCTAATCGTTGGCGCTGGGTTTGCCGGCAGCGTGCTGGCAGAGCGGCTGGCAGCCGGTTCTGGCAAAAAAGTTCTGATTATCGATAAACGCCCTCATATTGCCGGGAATGCATACGACTACCACAATGAAGAAGGCATTCTGATCCATAAATATGGTCCTCATATTTTCCATACCAACTCTCATGAGGTCTTCAATTACCTATCGAGGTTTACAGACTGGCGTCAATATCAGCACCGAGTCTTAGCCAGCGTCGATGGCCAGCTTTTGCCATTACCTATCAATCTCGATACGATCAACAAACTGTATGGACTCCACCTCAGCGCTTTTGAATTGAAGGATTTCTTCCAAAAGGTTGCCGAGCCGCGGGACAAAATTGTCACCTCGGAAGATGTGGTCGTTAGCAAAGTCGGGCGAGAGCTCTATGAAAAGTTCTTCCGCAACTACACCCGCAAGCAATGGGATCTCGACCCCTCTGAGTTGGACGCATCGGTCACCTCGCGCGTGCCGATCCGCTATAACCGCGACGATCGCTACTTCAGCGATACTTATCAGGTGATGCCGCAATTAGGGTATACGCGCCTGTTCGAACAAATGCTGGATCATCCCAACATCAAGATCATGCTCAACACAGATTACCAAGAAATCATGGATATGATCTCGTACCGTGAAGTGATCTTTACCGGACCCGTAGATGAATATTTTGGGTTCATCTATGGCAAACTGCCTTACCGCTCTCTTCAATTCCAGTTCCAAACCCTCAATGAGGAACAGCACCAGCCAGCAGCTGTAATTAATTACCCAAATGAGTATCCCTACACGCGTGTGACAGAATTCAAACACCTGACCGGACAAACACATGCGAAGACCACACTGGTCTATGAATATCCGACAGCGAATGGTGATCCGTATTATCCTATCCCGCGACCTGAAAACGCTCAGTTATATGCCCGTTATCAGACACTAGCGACTCAAAAACAAGGCGTTCATTTTGCCGGTCGTCTGGCAACTTATAAGTGCTACAACATGGACCAGGTTGTAGCGCAGGCGCTGACACTTTACAGCAAACTAGGGGGCCTGGAGCGAACAAAAGCTGCCAGCGAATATTCGTTGCATTATGTGCCAGTAAAACTATCGGAAACAGGGAAGAAAGGATCATCTTCCCTGGGGGCCTAACTAAAACCGAATGTTGGTAAGTTCTGTATGCCTTTAGAAGAATAAGCCGGGATTGAAGCC
>JAICRQ010000280.1 GCA_025966435.1 Anaerolineales bacterium
ATCTTTCCACGATGGAGCTTGCGCGCGTCGTGGACGCGATCCAATCCTTTTTTACACAGAACAAGGATGGAGACAGGATATCGCTATGAGTCTCATTTCCATTGTCGTACCGGTTTTCAACAATGCGTCCAGCCTGCCGGATTTGCTGGAGAGATTCCAAGCTCTGGCGGCAAGAAATGCAACGGACCAATTCGAATTCATCTTCGTCGAAGATGGCTCTGTCGACAACTCGTTCTCCGTTTTGCAATCACTTTTGCAAAAAGACTCACGTATCCAGGTTGTGAAATTATCCCGGAACTTTGGGTCGAACGCGGCTTTACTTGCTGGCTTAGGGCACACGCGCGGAGATGCCGTCGCGGCAATCGCAGCCGACCTGCAGGATCCGCCGGAGCTGATCAACGATATGCTGCTGGACTGGCGTCAGGGGCATAAAGTTGTGCTGGCTGCGCGGCAATCCCGCGATGATGAATTTCTGACGACCTTTCTGGCGGACACCTTCTATTCGCTCTTCCGTCGTTTTGCCATCAAGACCATGCCCGAACACGGATTTGATTTTTTCCTCATCGACCGCCAGGTCTGTGATTTGATCAATCAGATCCAGGAGAATAACGCCTACCTGATGGGCTTGATCCTGTGGCTGGGGTTTTCTCCAAAAGTGATTTACTATCATAGACAGGCGAGAGAAAAACGCTATGGACAGTCGATGTGGACAGCTGCCAAGAAGATCAAATATTTTCTCGACTCCTTCGTGGCGTTCTCTTACTTTCCCGTCCGGGCGGCTTCTGTCATTGGCATCGTCCTCAGCGCGGCCGGGTTGGTCTATGCCGCGATCGTGATCGCTCTGCGGCTGGCGACATCCATGCAACCCGAGGGCTGGGCATCATTAATGATTGTTGTGTTGATCGTCTCTGGGGTGCAAATGCTGATGATCGGCATCTTGGGCGAATACTTATGGCGCAATCTGGATGAGACCAGGCGACGCCCGCGCTTCATTGTCGAGTCGGTCCTGGACGCGAATAAATAGTGGCTCATGCTCCATCTCTTTCGGTAGGTTCTTCATTTGGTTTGATACACCGATCTTCATGCAAAATAAACTCATAGAAAAACTATTGGATCGACCTGCATTTTACAGTTTGGTTCAAAACCTTCTGGCGTATGGCGCGAACGATCTGGTCTTGAACTATATCCAAACGCTGCGAGCAAAACTCCCAACGCCGAATCGTATCCTCGATATTGGCTGTGGACCGAGATCCTGGCTCTGGCAAGTGGGAGCCCATCCCGTTGGGCTCGATCTGACGTACTCCTACTGCAAGGCATTTCATGAAAAGAAGGAGCCTGCTGTGATGGGTTCCGCTGGTGTATTGCCATTTGAATCTGAATCTTTCGAAGAGGTATGGAGTATCGGAATGTTTCACCATCTGCCGGATGCGCTGGCTAAACAGGCGTTAGACGAGATGCTGCGCGTGTGCAGATCGAACGGGCATGCCCTGATTTTCGACGCGGTGCTGCCCGTCCGGGCGTGGCAACGACCGCTGGCTTACGCCCTCCGCCGCGCGGATCGCGGGCGTTTTGTGCGTTCCCAGGCCGCATTTGAAACGCTCCTCCCGCAACGATCCCATTGGTCGGTAGAGCGAGTCGCCTACAGCCATACGGGAATGGAAATCGTGATCTGCCAGTTCTTAAAGTCTTTCTGATGGTTCGGAGTTCCTGAAATATTCATCATGAAAATAAATGCGCCGCATGTACGAACGCTGTCCTTGCGATTTCTCTCGAATCCAAACATCATTCGATGGGGAAAGCGTCTGCTCTTCGCGATTGGCGTTTTGCTATTCACCTTCGTTCAGCTCATGATGGTCGTTCTGCCAATCAGGAACAGAACAGCGCCGGTGGAAACCGATGATGCCTACACGTATATTGTCAAAGCGGCACAAATGCAGGGTTGTTTCCTGCAGAACTGCCCGGCACTGAACGACCTGCGCCAGCAACTGACGGCTCCGAGCGAAAAACCAAACATGACCTGGATTCGATATCGCGAATATGTGCGGGCATTTTCTATTTATCATCCGCTCCACTCGTTGATTCTGGCAGGTCTGCATACAGCAGGGTTATCGTGGGAGGTCTCATACAACATTGTCGAGATCCTGGGAAGTCTTTTTCTCAGTCTGGCAATTAGCTATTGGCTTTACCGTTTGTTCGGCCCGGGGCCAGCTGGGGTCGCTTTACTCTTAGTGGCGTTCACTCCATTCCCAGGGCAAGGTCTTCATTATGTAGTGCCAAGTAATCTGGCATTGGGAATTGGCATGCTCACCTGGGGAAGCTTGCTCAAGAGAGATGACCGTTCTCGCCGAATCATTGTAGCGAGCACATTGGTCCTGATCTTGATACACCCCATCGGCAGGTTGTATGCTCTACTCAGTGTACTTCTATTTGTTTTGTTAAACGTCAAACAAATGAAACGCGCGGACTGGCAGATGATGGGTCTCAGCCTTTTCATGATCGTGATGGCATTCCTCCTGCCGCTGATCATTAGCCGCCCCGAACTTTCCTTTCCAGCCGACCCTCCCCCGCCGGATTGGAATCGCTGGACAGGCTACTACAATAATATTACCCAGGCAGTCTCTTACATCACCTCATGGATGCGCTTGTACGGAGGCTTCCTGATGGCTCTCCTTTTGATTTTCATTGGACTGGCAAGCCTGCCTCCTTTTGAGCAGCGCACACGGGTGGTGAGCATGGGGGTGCTGCTTGGAGGTCTGTTGGGCGCCAGTCTGCTCCAGGTTCTCCCGCGCTATCCTGCCGAAGCCTTTAGCCGCGTCTGGATTCCCTTTGCCATCTTTTTGACCGGGTTAATCGCCCATGGGATATGGCGCTGGGCTGCTGCCGTTGTTCATTGGATTCGTCAGGCACTAGAAAACGGACTACAGGATTTCAGAGATGAGCGCTGGATTCTGTCCATGCTGGGATGGGCAGGCGTGCTTTTGCTTGTTTTTGGGCTGATCCTCGCTCGCAACAGCCTGAACCATGTGCTCGAGGGACAGCGTATTCTTCGTGAAACAACAACCATCATGATAAACAGCCAGGACTCACGCCTTGATGCAGACCAAGCCTCGGTGTTGTTAAGAGAAGGCTGTGAAGATGTTCTCTATATGTTCGAAGTGCCCATGCACCTTTATTTCGCGCAGGGCGCTCTGGCATGTGGAGCCATATACCACCCTGCCCTGGAGGGTACGCCCGAGGAAACACAATGGATTCAGGACAATCAAAACCTGGGCTATGTGGTCACCTGGAATCCAACCATTCGAGCGTCGGTGACGACGGGTGGGAATCCGCTTGTGCTCGAAGCAGGCAAGTCGCTTGAATTTTACATTCCCGAAGACTGGACGTCTCAACAGATCTATATTTATCTCGAAAACACGGGAGGAGAGACCAGGCTTAATCTTTCTCCATTACTGGTTGAAGGCGGTGAAAAGCGCAAGATCCTGGAGCGCATCTCCATCCCTGCGGACTGGTCTGGCTGGCAGGCGATCGATATCACGGCGGTTGAAATCGCGCGGGGGTTCACTTTAGAGGCGGTTCGAGGCTCGAATGAGATCTTTTTGCGAGGCATTAAGTCCGATCCAGACACGCCGCGAAACTGGCCCTGGGACGAGGGGCTGACTCTTGTCCAGCGACCATCCAACCCGGATGTGGAAGCTACCGAGATCAACTTCAATACCGCCAGTTTGGTCCCCTATTCAGACTGGTCTTTGACAGTCGTCGAGGATCAGGGCGACACTGTATTGGTAAAAGTAGACCGGTGAACCGTTTCAGCCGGGGGCTATGACAGAAATTGGATTTACAGCATAACGGAAATGTTACAGAACGTTACACAAGCAGGGGCAGCGCCACGAATTGAGTTAAAATCACCCCACGTTTTATCAAAGATATCGTATCAGCTTGTCCTGTGACAAACGAAATCTGCTTTGATGTCATGTCGCAGAACCACCATTCGGTAGCCAGCTTCCTCAGGGTCGGAAGAAAACGTTAATTCACAAACAGGTTGATCCATTTGAAAAACGATCTGCAGGTGTGGTTGTATCCTGATGCGGTAGTGTCTGGAAGCCAACGCATGAAAGCTCTCATTGCGTCATCTATTCGACAGGACTTTAATAGTACACATTGTGCTTTTTGACCGGAGGAAATCATGGCAAAAACGTTAGTCCGTCCTTTTTCTATCCTTATTATTCTGACGATTCTGCTCGCTCAATTTGGCTTGCGCCCTGCCGCAGCGGATGCGAACTTCATCGTGAACAGCACCGCCGATATGGTGGATGCCAACCCCGGGGACGGTTTTTGTGAGACCGATATCACCGGGGATTGTACGCTGCGGGCAGCTGTGCAGGAAGCAAACGCACTGGCTGGCGCAGACACGATCTCGCTTCCTGCCGGGACCTATGAATTGTCCATGTCTGGGGCAGGGGAAGACTCTGCGGCAAGCGGCGACCTGGACATCACAGAAGAAGTGACCATTACCGGTGCCGGTGCGGGAGCCACAATCATCGATGCCACCAGCCTGGATCGTGTCTTTCATGTTTTTGCAGCGCTCGACATATCGGACCTTACCATCCAAAACGGTTTGGCAAGCCCGGGCGGTGCACTGTCCGTGAACGGCATCGCAAGAGTCACGCACGTTGCGTTTCGGAATAACCAGGCAAACGCTGAAACGGCTGCCGGAACCGGCGGCGCGATCTATGTGAACACAGAGTCATCGGCAGAAATTACCCAGAGCGAGTTCAGCAGTAATTATGCTTACTTCGGGGGAGGTGCGGTCGCCAGCGCGAACGCGACGACGTTCACGATTACCGACAGCACGTTCGATTCGAATACGACTACCCTGGGCGGCGGAGCGCTGTATTCGAATGGTTTCTCGGCAACCATCAACAATAGTACCTTCGTCAATAACAGCGCGGACACGGGTGGAGCAATCCATAGTAACGCCAACTTGGTTGAGGTCACGAATAGCACGTTTGTAACGAACTCCGCAGTCAATCACGGCGCGATCGATTCGCGCAATGGCACAGTCACGGTCAACAACAGCACCTTTTCCGGGAACACAGCATCCGGTTTTGGCGATTCGTTAGGTGACCAGCCAGAGCAAGGTGGTGACTTGCA
>JAICRQ010000202.1 GCA_025966435.1 Anaerolineales bacterium
ACAGATCGGCAGCCTGCCCCTCTTCCAGCAAAATCAGGATAAGGGCAACTATGATATCCAGATGCCTCCTGGTGCTGGCAATGGCCGCACCTATGTATTCAATGCCACGCATAAAGACCCCGTTCTGGCGGAGTTGTTCTCCGATCCGCGCTGGAACCGTGCCATGTCCCTAGCGTTGAACCGGGATGAGATTAACCAGGCACTCTGCTTCGATCTATGCGAGCCAACCCAGGGCGTCCCTGTCCACCGGACGGTATCGTTTGCGAAACCCGAATGGTTCACCAAAGACATTGAATATGATCCGGACACAGCCAATGCACTTCTGGATGAGATCGGTCTTGAGAAAGACGCCGACGGGTTCCGCCTCAGACCGGATGGCGAACCTCTGCTTATCAACTTGATCTATGCCATTCAATGGGGTGATCCTGCTCTGCATGAGCTAGCCAAAGAATATTGGGAGGCAGTGGGCGTCAGAGTTGAACTGAAAGAGATCAGCACGGAAGCCTATCGAGCCATGGCCGCCAGTAACGATCATGACATTCAGGTGACCAACAGCGGACTCGAAACCGAGGCCCCGCTCTACTCCAATCCCTTCCGGCTATACCCGCCCTTCGGTGACGCCGCGCTCGAACCCCTGTTTGGCGCTCCATGGGTCGAATGGTTCAACAGCGATGGTGCACAAGGAATCGAGCCGCCGGATGACATTAAGCCTTTATGGGAGCTGACCGATCAGTGGAAATCGACCCTGCCAGGCAGTGAGGAATATATTAGCTTGGGGCAACAGCTTGCCCAGGTTCAGGTGGATCGTGGGATGATCATCGGCACGATTACCTCTTCACCAGCGATGCTGATTGTCTCGCGAAGGCTGGGCAATGTCCCTGAACTTACGATCAACGCCTTCGAGTACTATCGTACCTATCCCTTCCGGACCGATCAGTGGTATTTCAAGGACGCGCAATAAGAAAACAACGTTCTTTGCGTATTTTGTTCAAGCCGGTGCTGGCGCTTATAAGCGCCAGCACCTGTATAATAGGCTCTCATACGACCTCTGTTAGAGAGAACCCTGGCAATATACGCTGAAGCTGGAATTCGTGTAAGACGTATACAATGAGGCTTGCGCCTGGCTGGCAGGATCTTTTCCACCAGCCAGGTGCCGGATGCCAAAGAGGAGACCAAAGTGGCAAAATTTGTCATCCAGCGTTTCATCATTATGGTTCTTATGCTGGCGGCATTATCGATTATCGTCTTCATCACCATCGAGCTGCCTCCTGGAGACTATGCCGATCGACGCGCCCTGCACTTGCGCTCCGCCGGCGTGACAGTCACCAGCGATGATGTCGAGTCCCTGCGCCACATCCTCGGACTCGACCGCCCGTGGTATGTGCGCTACTTCAACTGGATCTCCAACATCGTTCTGCACGGCAACTTTGGCCAATCCTTTGGGCTGCACCTCCCGGTCACCGAGGTGCTCGGCCAGCGTGTGGGGCTCACAATAATGTTGGCGGTGGCGACCATCATCTTCACGTATGGCCTGGCAATCCCCATTGGCATCTACTCAGCGATCCGGCAATATTCTCTCGGTGATTATGCCGCGACTATTGTGGGCTATTTCGGCATGGCGACGCCCAGCTTTATGCTGGCACTGATCCTCTTGTATTTCAGCGTCATGGTGATTGGCACCAGTGTCGGTGGCCTGTTCTCGCCTGAGTACAACGAAGCACCCTGGAGCTGGGGCAAGTTCGTGGACCTGCTTCGCCACCTGTGGGTGCCGGCCCTCGTGCTGGGCTTAGCTGGCACGGCCTTCGAGATCCGTACCATGCGGGCTACTTTGCTCGACGAGAAGAATAAACTCTACGTGACTGCCGCGCGGGCTAAGGGATTGCCAGAGTGGAAGTTACTGATGAAGTACCCGGTGCGTGTCGCCCTCAACCCCATCGTCAGCACCATCGGTTGGGAGTTGACCGCGATCATCGCCGGCGCGCCGCTTGTTTCGTTCGTGCTGGCTTTGCCAGATACCGGTCCCCTCTTTCTCACCGCGTTGCTCGACCAGGACACCTATCTCTCCGGCGCGATCCTGCTCATGTATGCCGCATTGACGATTCTGGGCACGTTTTTGTCGGACGTGCTGCTGGCTGTGCTCGATCCGCGCATCCGCTATGGGGAAAGGGTTTGATATGACGCAGATCACTGAAGCCGTCGACGTTACTCCACGCCCGACGCCACCTCCGTCCGTGATTGCCAGAGATGCGGAGATCAAATACTACACTGCCTCGCAATTCCAATTGATGTGGTGGAAGTTCAAAAAGCACCGCCTTGCCTTGATAGGCATGGTGATTCTTGGGATCTTTGTTTTCATTGCCCTGTTCGCCGAATTCTTATCGCCTTATACCCCCGGCGCCCGCACCCCCAATTACCTGTTTGGCGGGCCGCAGGGTCTGCATTTTGTAGACGCCGACGGCAATTTTCATCTGCGGCCGTTCACCTATGCCCTCTCTGCCGCCATGGATCCCGAGACATTTCTGCTCGAAGTAAAAGAAGACACCAGCGATCCATGGCCGGTGTACTTCTTTGTCAAAGGCGATCCATACAAAATGTGGGGGCTGATTGAATCCGATATTCATTTGTTTGGGGTGGAAGAGGGCCATCTACACTTACTAGGCACAGACCAACTTGGGCGAGACCTCCTGTCCCGCTTGTTCCATGCCACGCGAACGTCCCTCACGATTGGAGTGGTCGGTCTGTTTATTTCGTTCTTTCTTGGCTTGATCATTGGCGGCATCTCAGGCTTCTTCGGCGGCAGCATAGACGAGGTCATCCAGCGCTTTATCGAGTTTATTCGCTCGATTCCAACGCTGCCGCTGTGGATGGCTCTGGCTGCCTCTCTGCCAAGAGAGTGGTCACCCCAACGTGTGTACTTCACGATTACGATTCTGCTTGGGCTACTGGGCTGGACGCATCTGGCGCGGCGTGTACGCGGCAAACTGCTCTCGCTGCGCGAAGAAGATTTTGTCGTCGCGGCGCGCATTGCTGGCAGCAGCGATGCACGGATTATCGCCCGGCACTTGCTGCCATCCTTCCTGAGCTATATTATTGTTGACCTTTCGATCTCATTCCCGTATATGATCCTGGCGGAGACCTCACTCTCTTTCATCGGTTTGGGCTTGCGTGCGCCGGTGATCTCATGGGGCGTGCTGCTACAGGACGCGCAGAACATCCAGGCGATCGCCCTGTATCCCTGGCTGTTTACACCGGTGGCATTTGTGATCATATCTGTTATGGCATTCAGTTTCGTCGGCGATGGCATGCGCGACGCGGCTGATCCGTATTCCCGCTAAAAGGCAATGACCGTGGATAACAACGTATTATTGGAAATCAAAGACTTGCGGGTGTCGTTCCCACTGGACGAAGGTATGGTGCGCGCGGTAGAGGGCGTCAACCTCACTATTCGGCGCGGCGAAGTCCTGGGAGTCGTCGGCGAAAGTGGCTGTGGCAAATCGATCACGGCGCATTCGGTCCTGCGCATTATCCCAAATCCGGGGCGCATCGACGGCGGGCAGATTCTGTTTCACGCTCCCAGCCAGTCGAGCACCAATGGAAACGGCGTTGTGGACCTGGCGCAGCTCAACCCCACCGGGTCTGCGATTCGCAATATCCGGGGCCAGGATATTGCCATGATCTTCCAGGAGCCAATGAGCTCCTTTTCGCCGGTGCATACGATTGGCAGCCAGATCATGGAAGCCATCCTGCTGCACCAGGGTGTCACGAAAGAAGAAGCACGCCAAAAAGCGATTGAACTGTTGCGCCTGGTGGGCATCTCGGCCGCCGAGCAGCGCGTGGATAGCTATCCCCACCAATTCTCAGGCGGTATGCGCCAGCGCGCTATGATCGCCATGGCGCTATCCTGCAATCCGTCCCTGTTGATTGCGGATGAGCCTACGACCGCCCTGGATGTGACGATTCAGGCGCAGATCCTCGAACTGATGCGCGGCTTGCAAAAACGCCTGGGCATGGCCATCATGTTTATCACCCACAACCTGGGCGTGATCGCGCAGATCGCGGATACGGTCGCTATCATGTATCTCGGGCAGGTTGTGGAGTACGGACCCGTGCGCGAGATCCTCCGCAACCCCAAGCATCCTTACACAGTGGACCTCCTGCGGGCTGTGCCGCGCCTAGGCAAGACCGCGGGGCAGCGCCTGGTGGCGATCGAGGGATCGATCCCCAGCCCCTTCGAACGACCCAGCGGTTGTCCCTTCCATACGCGTTGCAGCCGCATGATGCCCGGACGCTGCGAAGTGCACATGCCGGCGGTCACCCACTTGAACGAAGAACATACTGTACGCTGCCTTCTCTATGAACCGGAGACATCGAATGTCTGATTACCGCCGCGTCTTACTCGAGGTGAAAAACCTCAAAAAATACTTCCCACTCCGGCATGGTTTTCTCGGCCGCGGCGCCGGGACGGTGAGGGCAGTAGATGGAGTCAATCTGCATATCCTGCAGGGCGAAACGCTGGGACTGGTGGGCGAGAGCGGCTCCGGCAAGACGACCGCGGGCCGGACGATCCTACGCGCGTTCAATCCCACTGAGGGCGAGATCATCTTTCATCTGCAGGACGGTCCGGCGACGGACATTGCCAAATTGGGTTCCACAGAACTGCGCGCTTTTCGCCGGCATGCCCAGATGATCTTCCAGGATCCATACTCCTCACTGAACCCACGCATGACGGTGCGCGACATCATCGCCGAACCTTTGGTGGCGGGTGGCGTGGCACAGGGCGATGAAGTGGATGATCGCGTTCGTGAAATTGCCCGGCGCTGCCAGTTGAGTCTGGAGCATCTGCGACGGTATCCGCACGCCTTTAGTGGCGGACAACGTCAGCGGATTGGAATCGCGCGTGCGCTGGTGGTACAGCCCCAGTTTGTAGTCTGCGACGAACCGGTCTCAGCGTTGGATGTCTCCATCCAGGCGCAGATCCTCAATCTCTTAATGGATATGCAAAAGGAATTCGGCCTCACGTATTTGTTCGTCGCCCATGATCTCAGTGTGGTCGAGCACGTCAGCGATCGTGTGGCGGTGATGTATCTGGGGCGGCTGGTGGAGGTGGCGCCCACGGCAGACCTGTTCTATCAGCCACTGCACCCTTACACCGAGGCGCTCATGTCTGCCATACCGGCACTGGACCCGGACGAGGTGATGAAGCCAGTCATCCTCGAAGGGGAAATCCCGAGCCCAGCCAACCCGCCCAGCGGCTGTCCATTTCATCCGCGCTGCCCATATGCGCAAGATGTGTGCAAGCAGGACATGCCACCCCTGAAAGAATACAAACCAGGCCGCTTTGCCGCCTGCCACTTTGCCGATCAGCTCTCGCTCAAGGGAGCGCTCAAGTCCTAACTTTCCTCTGAAAGGAAATACAATTATGTCAACCAACCCCTGGATTCGGGCGCATCGCCCGCTGTCTGTGGCTCATCGCGGTCACTCGATTGCCTATCCTGAAAACACGCTGGAAGCCTACCGTAAAGCGATCGAGTTAGGTGTAGAAATGATCGAGTGTGACGTCAACATCACCCGCGATGGAACGCTGGTGATGATGCACGATTCGACTCTTGACCGGACGACAACCGGCTCTGGGCGTGTCAGCACCTCCACCTGGGAAGACGTCCAGCGGCTGGATGCAGGCGGGAAGTTCAAGCCGGAGTTTGCCGGAGTGCGCGTCCCCTCTACGGAAGAGACCTTGTTACTCTACAAGGAAGCAGGAATTTTGTCCTGCTTCGAAGTGAAAGGTGCAGATGGGGATGAATCGGATCGAATCGCTCTTGGGTTGGTGGATCTTTTTATAAAACACAATATGCTCGATCAAGCCTTTCTGAGCTCCTATCACCACGCGGCTCTGCACCTGGCAAAGTCCAAATGCTCGGAGCTGATGCTTGCCCCCGAGCGCCTGCCCGACGATGCACCGCCGGACCCTTCTGATGCTGTACGACAAGCGAAGGCGTTCGATGCGCCCGTGATCCAACACCAATACACTGTTCTCAACGTGGATGTCGTCCGCACACTGCATGAGCAGGAGATCGCCGTTTGGTCGTGGTCCACCACCGACGAACCGAGCCTGGTCTTCAGCATCGACATAGGCGCAGATGCATTGATGGGCGACGATGTAGAACTGATGCTGGAAGTCCTGAACAGGATGCGGCCAGCGAAATGATTCATTGTTCTTGTTCAACCAGCAGTTGCACTGCTGGTTGAACACTATTTACCTTAATCTCCTATGCAAATTACAGACATCCTGGTTCACAAGGTGAACCTTCCGCTCGTCACCGGCTATCGCTGGGCATCGGGCGTGTACCTCGGTGCGACAAAGGGCATCGTTGAGGTGCGCACCGATGAAGGCCTCATCGGCTGGGGCGAGGTCGCGACGGTGGAACAAGCCGATATCGTAGCGCATGAGTTCGCGCCGCGGCTTAAAGGTATTGACCCATCCAACATCGACGACTGCTCCCGCCGCTGCCTCCCCGAAATCCGC
>JAICRQ010000075.1 GCA_025966435.1 Anaerolineales bacterium
GTAAGCGCAGTAATGTGTTGAGCTAAGTTGTACTAATGGTCGAGGGCTGAATCCCGTGATGTGGAGAACTTATTACTCTTCCACAAGAAATCAAATCAATCAGTTACTGTTCAGCACTACTATGTGAAATAGTCCCTTGGTGATTGGAGCGACGGGGGTACACCCGGTAACATCCCGAACCCGGTAGTTAAGCCCGTCAGCGCCGATGGTACTTGGAGGGCGACCTCCCGGGAGAGTAGGTCATTGCCAAGGGGCTTTTCAGTATCTCCCGCCAGTGATGGCGGGAGTTCTCTTTTAAGTACCTATCCTGGGGAAAATGGAAAGATAACTAAAGATAACTAACGTAAAAAAGGCTGGCGATTGCCAGCCTTTTTTGTTTTATTAGGTTTGTTTCTTGCTACCTCAGCTTGATATCAATCTTCTCTTCGCAGATAGAGATGTGATCGAGCAAGAAGTGTAGGCGCTGATTGACTTCTGCAGGATCGCAGGTCGAAGCCAACGGGGCAGGTCCGGGATACTCATCAGTTCCTGCAGGGCCCGTGTGTGTTCTTGGCGCGTGACAGTTTCGATTTCTGCTTTAGTCTGTTTTTCGCGCACTTCTTGGACCTCTTCATCAATCTGTTTTTTACGACTTGTATAACGCGCGAGATCCCACTGGCCGGCGAGGTATGCATCCTCGAGGCGCGTAAGCTGAGCATTTAGCTTTTCGAGTTGTTGAGCCGTATTGTCGGGGCTGGGCTAGCAGCCGGATTGGGGGACTCATCGGGAACCAACCCCTGGAGCTTTGCAGCTATCTTATCAATAAGTATCACATGAGGGATATTGATATGTCCTCGGGCGGAGCCATTTCTGCTGCAACGCCAGATCATTCGGTGCTCACCGCGAGGACCATTCCCCTGGCGCCACAATGGATCACCACAGGTCCCGCACCGAAGTAGTCCTGTGAACTGGTTGTTCGAACGTCCACGGTATTGTTTGGTCCGCCGTTTGAGTTCACCCAGGATGAGTTGGTGAACGGACAAATCCCAGAGAGGAATGTGCCGTCCTTCGCCTTGGTTCACCTGGTCCGCAGGGATACGCCGGTTACGTTTTTTCCGATCGGTGAGAGGATCCACAACCACTTTGGGTGCACCAAAGCGGACGATGCCGGCATAAAAGGGGTTCCGCAGAATCTCTCGCACCGTCTGCGGGTACCATTTCTTGCCTTTTGGTGGCTTGACTTTTGACTCGATCAGGTATTCAACAATCTGTCGCGTGGAGTGACCGCTTAACAATAAATCCTTCATCGCAATAACATGCTGGCTAATGATTGGATCAGGCTCCGGAACGGCTTTTCGGTCAAGTCGCGATCCGGGCTGCGCCGTGAAGAGATCACCAAACTGAATTTGGACGACTACCATTCGGCAGATGAGAGGCTAGTTGTCCGGGGAAAACGTTCTACACAACGTATAGCATATCTGGGAGACGGAGCAGTTGCTGCTCTTACAGGTTGGCTTGAGATTCGTGGGGACGCTACTGGGCCACTCTTCCTTTCAGTGAAGAGAGGCGGGCATCTACGACATGGACGCCGACTCTCACCGCAATCAAGCTACTATTTGCTGAAAACTCGTGCTGAACGGGCCGGCGTAAAACCTTTTACCCTGAGCATGTATCTGAACTGAAATCAATAAAAGATGCTCGATCTCGCTACACACCTTTTGCTGCTCCAAATCTGCATTTTCTCGATTAGTCAGAGACGCGTAATCAGGCGCCTGCTCAAATCACTCTACGGATAGGACGAGCTGTCGGATAATGTCTTACAAGCCTTAGGGAAGGAAACGATTAAGATGGAGCGTGAGTTCAACCGCCAGGCCGGATTTACAAAACAGAACAACCGCCTGCCAAAGTGGATGACCGAGTAGGCAATCCCCGAGACCGGTCACGCATCCGACGTAAGCGACGAAGTCCTCGACCATATCTTGGATGGGATCGAATAGGGTTAAAGGTTTAAGGGTGCAGATTCAACGGCTGCAGGTTGGATGTTTTTTTCCAGCCTTCAGCCGCATATAACTTTCCGGTAGGTCACGCTTGTCGAATATCCCGCCCTAGCAGGGCAGCGTGACATTATTGGTTACGAAACGGATGGTTCTGAACCGCATCACCCCGAATTGATCACCCGGGCCGCTCCGGAAGGCGATCCGATCACCATGTATAACTACGAGCAGAACCAGTGAAATGACGTGCTACGCTTTTTCATCTCAAGCGTAACAACTCAGGACTTGTCCTGTCCTCAGTTAGGGAAAAGAGTTATAGGACGCCATTTATTAAATGCATTCAGACACTCTATTTATGGGATCAGTAATCTGAAGGCTTGACTCAGATACGTTGATAATTTTTTGCCAGGGAATCCGCGTGTTTCCTCTATTCAATTTCTTCTAGGACAAGCGCCGAGTCCACAAGACTCTTCAGGCAGCTTTTTGCAGGCAATCGTCCATACCTGTAGGGCGTTAAAAAGTAATGGGTGCACTACACTTTCTCCTATACCAAACAGGGATGCGGTTTTCACTTGTCTCTTCGAAAGGGGAATAAGCAGATTTTCCCAGCCCTGCAGACTCAGGCCCCCTATGCGATGAATCAGATCCAGCCAGCGTGCCGAAATCACAGGTCCAGCCAGAACGGGGAATGTAGCCCGGTTTTGTTGTAGATAACTTTGCAGCATTTGAGCGTTATCTTTATTGACATGGATTAACTCTCTCCATGAACCTTTGAAGCGGCCCTGTACGCCACGGCAAATCTGCCACCAGACACGCGGGATATGCTGTCCACCAAGAAGGCGACTCTCCTGCATGGAGGCAAGTACCTGTTGCGAGGATTGGTAGGCTACCAGTGAGGGATTCAGCAACCAATGTCCGGCAAGTGACGCTAGCTTGGACCAGCGTTCACGGCTGAGCGTGTTGATATCCAATACCACCCCCAGGGCCAGGATGGTCAATCGCTGCTCGAGGTCCTCGACAGTGCTTACAACCCGCGCTGGTTCATGCTGACCACATAACCCGCGCGGATGTTGGTGGAATGCCCGGACAAGAGGCGATGATAAAGTCATATTCATCTTGGATAAACAACATGAGGGAAACCGCGGCCTCCCTCGTACTGATTGTAACGGCATCCGTTGGTTGGGCAGGCCCTTTGTCGCAGCATAACATACTGATTGTAATCCCCTTTGATGAGTGAAAATAAATGGCCATGCTGATGGCATTAAAAATAAAGAGACAACTTAATGAGTCACATACCTTGTAACCCATGCTTGCAAGCTAGACACTTGTAATCGACGAATAACTACCGAATTTCTTATAATTGGGTACAATCAAACCAGTCGTCCTGACCATTAGCTTCGAGGAGGAACCCCATGTCCAAAACGCGTTTGTTGGCCCCGGCTTTGTTGACCATCCTCGTCCTCCTTTTATCAACTGTTTCCCCAACTCTTGCAGCCGATTCACCAAACCCAGGCGATGTCCTGATCAACGAATACGTTGCGAACGCAACCACGGAATGGGTTGAACTCTACAACACCACCTCTCTCAACCTGGATATCTCCGGTTTCTACATTGACGATATAGCCGGGGGCGGCGGTGCGCCAAAGGTCGTGCCTGCCAGCACCATACTCATGGCAGGCGGCTACTATGTCATGACCTTTAGCAGCGTTCTGAACAACACGGGAGACGATGTCCGTTTCCTTGATCCTACCCAGACAGTTGTCCACGACAGCACCAGCTATACGAGCGCGACTGCGGGTCATTCCTGGTACCGCTCCCCGGACGGCGGTGCCTGGAGTCCCACCGAGAGCAGCAGTCCCACACAGGGGTCTGCCAATCCAGGTGGTGGACCCTCCATCAACCCCGGCGATGTGGTCGTCAATGAATATGTTGCCAACAGCACTATAGAATGGGTCGAACTGTACAACACCACCGGTTCCTCTCTGGACATCTCCGGTTACTACATCGACGATATTGTCGGTGGAGGCGGCGCACCGCAAGCCATCCCCGCCGGAACCACCATTCCTGCAGACGGGTTCTACACAATGAACCTGAGTAACTATCTCAACAACGGGGGTGATTCTGTACGTTTTCTTGACCCATTACAAACGACAGTTATTGACAGCACATCCTACAGTTTTTCCACTCTTGAATACTCCTGGTATCGTCTCACGGATGGCGGCGCCTGGAGTGCGGAAGAGACAGACAGTCCCACCAAGAACGCCTCCAACACCCCGCCTGCCGGGCCGGGCGACGTAGTTATCAATGAATTCCTCGCCAATAGCACGATCGAATGGGTTGAACTGTACAACACCACCCTGCAGACGAAAGATATCTCCGGCTATTACATCGACGATATCGCTGCAGGCGGCGGGTCACCCATCGCCATTCCCGCCAGTACGGTCATCCCTGCCGGTGGCTACTATGTGCTGGAATTCAGCAGTTTTCTAAATAATGGAGGCGACGATGTACGCTTCCTTGACCCCGCCCAAACCATAGTTCTTGATGCATATACCTATTCATCCTCTACGGCTGGTTTTTCTTGGTACCGTTATCCTGATGGAGGCGCCTGGGCAACCCTGGAAACTAGCGTCCCCACAGCTGGCGCGCGCAACCCCGGCACGGGAGATGTCCCCTGGACGCCCGGCACCTTCGAGATCCGCATCTTCGATGTGGAACAGGGCGATAGCCAGCTCATCATCTTCCCCTCCGGCTTCTCCATCCTGATCGATGTGCGCGAGGCATCATGGAACACCGGGCAAGGGGCCGCCTTGATCGCCCAAAAGATCCAGTCCATCACCGGCGGCACGCACGTTAACGTCGGCGTCCTGAGCCATCACCATCTCGATCACATTGGCTATGCCGGGTACGGCGGATTCTGGGGGTTGATGGAAACCCATGGCATCACTTTTGACAAAATCATTGACCGTAACGCAGGCGCATGGGTGGATGGCTTCGGTGGGGGAACAGTGGATGGCATATGCGATCCCGATCTTGAAATCCAGTGGTATAACGCCGGGACGCAATCGGGCACGAGTCGCAACTGGCTGTGTTACGCCACCGACTCGGCCAACACGAAGATCTATCCGATTCGTCAGGTTGCCCAACTCGGCTCCACCTCGCAAATCGACCCGCCGGATGCGGGGGGCATCGTTGAAATCGTCCAAGTGGACGGAGATGGCGTTATGATGGTGGACGGTGTCACACCCATCCAGGGTGATCATACTGCCGACCCAGTCCCACCGAGCGAGAACGATTACTCGATAGCGATCAAGATCAGGTTTGGGACCATCGATTATGCCACCGCAGGTGATTCGGACGGTGAGTATGCCACCTCACAATGGGGGTACACCTACAACGATGTGGAAGCTATCCTCGCCCCACGCTTCGGTCAGGTCGATGTGTTGCGCGCCAATCACCACGGCTCCGGGCACTCGACCAGTCAGTTTTACGTTGACAACCTTGATCCGGATGCTTCAGCCATCTCCTGCGGGAATAATACTTATGGTCATCCCGGCCAGGCTGTCCTCGACAGGCTGCTGGCAACGGGCGACGTATACCTGACCAACCTGTGTGATACCACGCGGATTTACGGAGCGGCGGTCATTGTCAACGGCGATATTATCCTCAAGTCGAATGATGGCGTGAACTACACGATCAACGGGGTGGCCTATGTAGCCAGCGATCCGGTGCTCGCAACGAATACCCCGTTGCCAACCACGACCAACACTTCTTTACCAACCGCGACGAATACCTCTTTACCAACCGCAACGAACACACCGTTACCGAACGCGACCAATACCTCACCACCGCCAACCGCGACAAACACACCGGCAGGTAGCTCCTCGATGCACGTTGCTGACCTGGATGCGGTCACCCTGAGCCATCAGGGCGGAAAATGGAGCGCCACAATCACGATTCAGATCGTGGACAACACGGGTGCTCCAGTAGCAAACGCCACCATCAACGGTACCTGGAGTGGGGCGCACAGTGGCTCTGGTTCCTGCATCACAAATGCTGCTGGACATTGTTCCGTTCAGAGCCCCCAGGTGCCTAAGGGAGGTCCGGGGAACGCCACAATGACCTGGACAGTCACGAATGTGACCCATTCCACGCTCACCTACAACTCGGCATCGAATACGGATCCTGATGGCGATAGCAATGGCACGAGCATTACGGCCAATAAACCAAACTAATTTAATGAAACCAACATGATTGGTTTATAGGGACCATGAACAATGAAGTGCCTCCACCTCGAAGGCACTTTATTGTTCATCAGCAAATCCGACGATATAAAGGAATTAGAACACTTGATTAAGCCTGGTCAACGCATTTGATACACTATGCCGATGAAATTATTCAGCCTGTTTCTCTTACTCGTTCTCCGACTGACAGCCTGCTCTGTCGCAGATGCTTCCGCTCCCACCTTCACCCCGCCACCCACACCTCCAATCATCGCCAGTCCGATCATAGTTTCAAACGCTGAAGGCACACCTATCTCCCAGCAGCCAGGCTTCGTCGCATGGGTGCTGCTTTCCGGCGTGGATGAACATGGACTGACTGCCGAACATTTTTTGACCCTGTTCGCAGATACCAACCCGAACGCACCCAAGGTTGGCGAAATCCACACCGGCCATCCGGTCATGGTCCTGGAAATCCGTCAAGTGGGACCGCAGGGACTGCAGCGTTTCTACCATGTTCAAACGCTGGAGGGAATCAGAGGCTGGATTTCAGACTACTATGTCCGGCGGCAGGCATATTTGTTCAACCATGAGGGCACGACAGTTTCAATTTACGATAAGCCTCAAGGCGCGCAGATTGCTCAAGTGGCGAACGTGACTCCCATCACCTTACGCCAACCACATGAACCGACCTGGTGGCAGGTGAGCACGTTGGATGGGAGTGTGCTGGGATGGGTGGAGTCCCGATTTGTGAAAGAGTCTCCCGAGGAAGAGTTTTTATTCGGGGATGATCATGAGCATCCGTGCGACAACTGCCCGTACTTTCTACCTTAATCAAAGAACACTTGGGGAATATCTTTAGTTTGCATTGCATCCGTTTGTAAGCACAAACAAATCTTCTCGGTTACGTATTACGGCGCCTCACCTATCTACCAAATGCAAATACCCAAAATAAATCACTCGGGCAAAAGGGAGCCATGCAATCTGGCAATCTCTTCGCTTCAATATCCTAAAAGAAACTCGGTCTCTCTACCTATTTTATTACTGCTGAAAATTTCCATTTTCATAAGTGTTTTGATGAATGTAAATAATTTAACTTAAGTCATAAGTTTCTCCCCCTGACAAATATTGTCTCATATGTGTCAGGGGGATTATTACAATAGTTTTGGTGATCTCCTGGTGGCTAGTCACGCATTCAAAAGCGGATAAATCAGACTTCCATACACGATATGCCAGATGATGTAGTAGCTCATGCGCACCATGAACGAGGCAAGAAATCCATACCTGCGGAAGAGATACGCTTGTGCCACGCCCATGGGATAGTTGGTGAGAAGCATCGGCAGGAACATCGTCACAAAAAATTGGCCAAAGTTATCCATCACTTTGGGAGTCATTTGCCCCGACAACTGTCCAAGCGGCTCCAAAAAAGAGAAGATCAGGATCAACACCCAGAAGGTCTGTTCCTGCCAGCGCCTCTTCAACACAGCATAGGAGATCAGCCAGAGCAGTACAGGAAATAGGAACAGCCGAAAGATGGCTTCGATAACCACGGTGCCGCTGGTATAGATGAACAGGGACAGGGGATAATCCGTGTTGAAGGAAGCTACGCCCATATTCTCTGCAATGAATTGGGTTCCCCTCGTTATCGGGTCCAGGAGCGATGCCACAGTACCAATAACGCCGCCGATCAGCAGCGGAATCCAATACCGCTGACGGTTGGAAACGCTCGGGTCGAGCGCAGGCATGAAGCCTGTGCGGTCAGCAAGCCAGAGCCCCACCAGCCCGATAGAGCCGGCGCTGACGATCGCGCCCCAACTGAAAATGGCGGCAATCGAATCGATTTCGATCAGCGGAAAGAACGGGAGGACGACCAGTTTGACCAGAGCCAGATAGCCAACCAAGATCAGCCATACGAAGATCGAGCTCGAGAAGAAGGGTTTTCGTCCGATTTTCTCTGTTGTCGCATATGAACTTATTGTAGTCATTTTATTTTCTCCATTAAATCCTTTGGCGTTCAAGTTGATCAAAACAACTTATCTTAAGAGAGGATGGCTTCTGATAAAAGCTGAAATTCCTCCATTTATTCAGCTCCTCATTAATACTTTTGCGATGCTCAATATCAAGGCAGATGCACGTTGTCCAGCTTTGGGCGCCAGCCTTGACTAGCGACTCGCTTTCTATCTGCGTGCCAGTACCACAGCCACAGTCCAATTGCGAGTACAAGATTCAGAACCAATCCCAATACACCGACTTCAGGGTGGAAAGTGCTATCCTGGATGCCCAAAAAGCCGATCTGAGCTCCAGCACCGAAGAGCGGATACAAGATTCCGTTCCAGATACCATGGCTGATGCTGGGGACAACCACCGACCCGCTGACCAATCGCAACACGCCCATGATCACGCCAGTAATTGTTACGTTGCTCACATACATCAGTGCTTGAACTGGAGATAGATTAAACTCAGTACTCAGAAGGGCAACAGGCAAATGCCAGGCGGCAATCGCTATACTAGTCAGTACAACGACCCAGACCTTGCTCAGTCGAGCGCGTTGTAGGGCAGCCCACAGCCAGCCACGGAAGAAACCCTCTTCGGTGATGACTGCCAACAGGATGGTGATGGGTATGGTGGTCGCCAGATTGAACATGGTCTTTGGCCAGTCGGAGGTCTGGAGGTGGATCGCTCCAGCCAGCCATGCTGCCAACGCAACAGGGCCGAACACGAACGCCGGCTGGAGCAGCCCGAGGCTGTAATAACGTCCGCGACCCCAGACGAATCCGATCTCGGCTCGCGAGAAACGTCCCAAGTACCAGAACAGTCCCACCAGTGGGATCAGCGATAAAGCGCCGAGTTCAGCAGGTAAGCCGATGGCGAATATGGCTGTAATGACCGCAATTGCTGCGAGCAAACCAAACGCAGCTCGTTTCCAACTTTTTTGCCTATCTAAAGCATTTGAAATCATGGGATATTTTTTCCTCTTCTCTATGGTTGATACTCTACACTTGCCAACAAGTGTCGCACAGGGTATGTAAAAGACACACAAGATACAGTACAAAATATTGGGTACTCAAGAGTTGATAAGAAAACCGACGTTGAGCCTCGCAATCTCCAGAATGGCTTCGATGACCAGTTCAGGTTGATCGAGCTGGATGTAATGCCCGCTCTCTGCTGCAACGACCTGCTTACCGTTTGAGGATAAACCAGCTAACTCCTTCTGCATTCTTGTCCATTCCTGTTCGAATTGACTTTGCTGTGCATCGGCAATGCCGTTGGTTCCGTCGGAGAGTCCATGACTCAAGACAATCAGCGGCAAGCTCCCTATCGATTCAGGTGTCTCCAGCGTGCTGGAATAGAAGGCTGTTGACTCTGCAATTGCGCCGTCGAAGTAACTCGTTGTCGCCAGAACCGCCTGGTATTGTTTGTACGCTTCGTCGGTGAAGCCACGATTGGGTATCGTTGCGGGCGAGAGTGCCATCATTCCAAGGGAACTCAGTGCGGACAATGTGTGGAATTGATTCGCAAATTCTTTAGCCGTATCTCTCAAGAATGGCAGGCGCATGACCTGTTGCTCATGTGCCGAATCCACCAAAACCATGCCTGTCACTTCTTCAGGATACTTCTGTGCGAATTGACGCATGACGATTCCGCCGAATGAATGACCGACCAGAATATATGGACCTTCGATACTGCTTTTTGCCAGAAGGGCGTGAAGTTCCAGCGCCATCGCATCACTCTTGCGCGGATGCGGGCTCGCCTCGCTCCAGCCCAGGCCTGCACGGTCATAGGAACAGACTCGCGTTACCCGGGCAATTTCTGGCTGAACCTTCGACCAACTCACAAAAAAATCATTCAGACCTGCCTCAAGGATCACGGTGGGACTGCCCTGGCCAGTACAATAGATGTGCATGTTGTAGTCTCCGACATCCGTTAATTGACCAGGCGGCGGATTCTCATGGACGAGCCGTGACCTGGCAGACAAGCTGGCAGTGTAGGTCAACCCTCCAAGTAGGAGTAGGAGGAGCAAAAGTCCGGCCATGATGCGCTTTAACCATCTCCAAATTTTGTTCATCTCAATAATCCTTTTCACAGGTTGCTTACCAATCCAAGCTTCTCACGAGATCAGCCAGGCCTTGACGATCTAGGTCGGTGCCGTTGGCAAGAATGGCGATGCCCATTCCAGCCTCGGGATAAATGCGCATGGTTGTCGCAAAGCCGGCTCCGCCACCCATGTGCTCTAAGTAGCGCTCGCCGCTCGACTCGCCGACCGCCCAGCCGAGGCCACGACTGTCCATGGGCGTGGCATCTGTCAGTATGGATACAGAGTCGGAGCTCAGAACTGACCCACCCTCCAGCGTGCCTTGATTGAGATAC
>JAICRQ010000020.1 GCA_025966435.1 Anaerolineales bacterium
ACCTCCGTCCAATTGGATAAGGTTTGTGCTGGCATCCCAATAGGGTGACTGATTGAGCACCGATTCCCGGCTTCGCAATGATATCAACATTTGCGCCAGACTTGTTGTTTCCTCTGCAATACTCTCAAATTCCTCGTTTGCCCTGGTCGCTTCGATAAAGACAGTGTTCCGAAGCTGTTCTTCCGCGAGCTGACGAACACTAGTGTCGAGCCTTGTTGTAAGAGAATTTGTTGTCTGTGCGGCTTGATAAAGGACAAAACCAACGAGAATAGCGAGCGCGACACCACCGGTACCTACGATGGCGATAACGATCTTGGTACGAAGGTCCAGCTTGCTGACCCACCGCCATCCTGCCCTGCGATTTCTTAACTGAAGTTCAGAATGGTTTTGGCTAAGATTCACGCTTGCTCCTTGCTCTGAAACTGAATTAGTATTTCTGAACCGCCCAGTACTCGCTCCAATTCCTCTGCAGTAGCTTGCAAGATATTCTCTACATTGAGAGCGCCACTAATACGGGCACTAGCTTCTGAGATAAGACGTTCTTTGGCGGCGCGACGGCGGGCATCCTGGAATAGGCGCGCGTTCTCCATTGCAAATGCAGCCCGCTCTGCGACTGCCTGCACCAAACTAATCTCATCATTCTGCCAGTTCTTGTGCGGATCATTTGATTCGACATGCAAAACGCCGATGACCTCACCCCGCAATTTAACCGGAACAGCTATAGCGGCGCGTTTTTCCCTGGATCCATTCGTCTGATTGGCACGCACTTCGCCATTTCGGACTGCATAAACCACTTCTGGGTTCTGCAAAGCTTCCCCCAGCATTTCAATCCGTCCTGTTTGGAAGCGGAAACCCGATTGCTCCGCCTGTGTAATGGTACGGCTCCACGCTGTACGAGTAAATTCGTTATAGACTTCCTGCACTTGCGTCAGAGCTGCACGCGTTTCCATGAGTAACCGTGTATTTTCCATGGCAATGGATACCTGGTTCGCAAGTGCCGTGAGCACCTGTAAATCCTCTCCCGAGAAGGCGGCTGCCTCAGTACTCTGAACATCGAGAACACCGATTGTATTTCCCCGCGAATTCATGGGTAGCGCCACCTCGGACCGTGTGTTAGGTAGGTCGGGGTTATTAAAAAAAATGGCGTCAGCCCCTACATCCAGGGCAATTCGAGGCTGTCCAGTTTGGGCGCAAAAACCGACCACACCAACTCCAAGTCTTAAGCGATGATTCCTTTCCAGCATCTGTTTTCCGCCTTCGCTGTTGGCAGCTTGCAGAACGGCATACTCATGATCTTGATCGACCAAAAATATACCAACGTGATAAAAACCAAAACGCTCGCTGATGAGCTTCGTGGTCGCAGGAAAAAGTTCACTCAGGTCTTGCAGCTGTGCTATAGATTCAGAGAGCTCAGTCACTGCCTTCAGTTGCGCCGCGCGACGCTCGGTCTGCGTATTTGCATTTTCGAGCTCAGCTGTACGTTCATTCACACGCTGTTCGAGATTTGTTGTAAGATTTTCCAGTTCGCGGTTCACTTGATTGAGTTGGTCTATACGTTTTCTTTC
Source organism: Anaerolineales bacterium (assembly GCA_025966435.1). Lineage (GTDB taxonomy): Bacteria > Chloroflexota > Anaerolineae > Anaerolineales > Villigracilaceae > Defluviilinea. The sequence continues at coordinate 1,566 of JAICRQ010000020.1, forward strand.
GATGAACCTACGAAATATTGTGGCTCCAACTAGGATAACACCAATTGAAACAGCCACTCCTGTATCCTTATAGAAATCACTGCCTACTGCGATGGACACTTGTGAGTATAGGGGAGCTGTGAAGGATGCGGCTGCCACGAAAAGGACAAGGGCAACCAGACCTCGAGAGGAAAGCAAGAGGCTTGCAACCACAAGCGAAACGTGAACGCTGGTAGTGATCGCCGAGCTGTAGCTGCTTGCGGTTCCTAGAAAGAGAGTGATATATGCGAACGCTGTAAAACTGAAACAAAAAAAGTAAATTCCGATCCGGTAATAGAGTGTTCGACTAAGCGCATAGGCAAGGATCGCGATAAAAAGAAGTGCTACGAGATCATTGTATGTCTCTGGACTCAAGACCAGTGCCGCAAAATACATGATCGTGAGGATCAGCGTTACCATCCCCAAGAGTTGCGCACGTGCTCTTTCTCCAATCTCTTGGATCGCAGGATGGGGACTACTAAGAAACGTTAAAAGGCGCTTAATTCCGCTTATGGGGTGCTCGGTCATGTCTCGGGTGTCATTGAATGCCATGGTTTACTCCCGTGTCACTTCGTCCGACTCCGGACTATGGTAAGGTGTTGAGGGATTTACAAGCTGGAAGGTCACCGTTGAGTTTGGCAAGGTTTGCCCAAGCTCCTGAACGGTATCGCGCAAGATGGAATCCAGTTGAAATGATGCGCTTAATTTCGTAGCAATTTCAGACAGGAAAGACTCGCGCGTTGCACGCTTTTGAGCCTCGTCCAGCAACCGCGTGCCTTCAAGAGCAAGAGCAACTCGTTCTGCGGTTGCCTTCACCATCAGCAATTCATCATCTGTCCAGCTATGTGAGCGATCTGAGGGATTCAACCTTAACCGCCCAATGGTTTGACCGCGTAGCTGCACAGGGATTAGTAAAGAGTCGTTTTCTCTGTTCAGCTGCTTCGCGTCTTTCAAAGGCTCGGATTTAATTCCATCATAGCGATACCCTTTCATTTGAAGCGCGTCAGTATATTCTTTCCAGGCACGCTTGGCTGCCCGGGTTGACTCAACGTTTGCCTCTCGCAGCGCCCTCTGTGACTCTTCAAATAAGAGCGAATTTTGGAGAGCAATTCCGACCTGATCTGCAAGGATAGATAAGGTGGAAATATCATCCTCAGTAAAATCACTGGGGTTCACAGATTGAATATCGAGAACGCCGATAATCTCGTCACCGGACTTCAGAGGCAACGCCAACTCGGATTGAGTCACCTGAAGTTCGGAGTCTTGGGGAACTGATTTGTCATCCGCAAGATGCAGGGCAATGCGCGGTTGTCCCATTTGCGCAACCGAACTGACAAGTTCCAACTGACCCACAGGCTGGCGATACCCCCGTGCTAACATCCTTAGACCGGCTTCGGTATTGGCGGCGCGCAAGATGGCATATTGTCTTTGTTCATCAAGCAAAAAGATTGCCACGTGATAATAACCCAATCGGTTGCTTATAATGCTTGGGATCGAAGAGAGCAAATCATCAAAGTCTCGTAAGGTAGTCGCGGTCCGGGTGATCTCAGCAACGGCATGGAGTTTCTTCGTGCGATTTTCCAACTGGCTGTTCGCAGTGAGTAAATCAGTCGTACGCGCTTCGAGCTCAGTTTGTGTAAGATTTAGGCTCTTGTTTGCTGATTCCAGCCCCTTTAAGTGGCTTCTAGATTTCGAGAGTGCATTCTCTAAACCGGTAATCAGTAGGTATATGAAGACACCGTTTAAAACAAATACAAAGGTGACATCACGTGCAAACAAAAGGACGGGGTAAGATTCGATTTTGATGAAGCCATTCTGTTCCGCATATGCCAGTGCAAAGCCCGAGAGAACGCTTGCGAGGGTGATAATCCCAGCCCCTTGCCAGCCTAGCAACAAGCCAGCCATCAAGACAATTGCAAAATTTATAATGTAAGATGCGTCTCTTGCCCCGTAGCTTGTTGCGGCGAAACCATTGGATATAAACCAAATTAAAGCGACCAGAAAAAACGAGATTAGCCGAACATGCCCTTTTTTAAGAAGCCATAGGCCTGCGATGCAGGCTAGGGCGAATCCTATCAAAATTAGCTCAAAACTCGATGGAACGGCAAAGCCTGCCGAGAATCTCACCAGCGCTTCATATGCAAGTGCGACCAGCAAGAGTCCTAACGCGATCACATGGGCATACCGCGCTTTACGTGTTTTATCCTCGTCTTGCGGAAACACCGGGGGGCTAAAGAATTTCCATACTTCGTTAAGCATAATTTTGCCTGTTAATAGAATGACTATCCGTTACCCGGTTCATCGACGGGATTAATCTCAAGCGTCACTTCGGCGGCACCACCGATCTTTCGACCAAGCTCCTCGACCGCCGTCTGAAGAATGGACTCCAGATTGCTTACCGCACCGATTTTGGATGAAATGTCTCCAATTGCACGTTCACGTGCAGCACGCCGTTGAGCGCTTTCAATCAGGCGGGCGTTTTCTAATGCCAGCGCAGCACGTTCTGCTGCAGCCTCGAGCATAGCAATCTCATCAGGTTTCCAAGGACGCTGTCCATTTTTTGGCCGTACGTCCAGCACACCAATGGTTTTTCCTCGCAATCTTATAGGGATCGCAATCATTCCAGACATTTTTTCGCGTGCGAGACTGCCTGTTTGAGCGAGTGCTTTGATCGATTCGCGCTTTGAGTTGTTATCCAATGGGACCATATGCTTTCCATCGAAGGAAAAACCGCGTGTCTTCGCTTGTCTGGCAAAGCTACCCCACTCCTGTTGCGTGTACTGTTCGAACATGACTCTCGATTCGTGCAATGCTTTTTTTGTTTCTCCAAACAAGCGGGCATTCTCGATTGCAATCGCAACCTGATCTGCCAGGGTTGTCAGTACATCAATATCTTCTGGCAAGAAAGCATTTTTCTCGGTGCTTTGGACATCAAGTGAACCAATGACTTCTCCCCCTACACGAAGTGGAATGGCCATTTCCGAGCGGGTGCTGGGGAGCTCAGGGTTATTAAAATAGACTGAGTCCATTCCAACATCCAGGGCAATTCGAGGCTCGCCTCGCAAGGTTGCATATCCCACGATGCTATGTGAGTCTAAACGTAAGCTATGCTGGCGGCTAAGCATCCTTAACCCACCTGGGCTGTTAGCGGCGCGAAGGACAACATTTTGATGCTGTTGGTCTAAAAGGAAAATACCGACATGGTAAAAACCAAATTGCTGACTGACAAGCTTTGTGATTGCTGGAAGGAGAGTATTGATGTCCTGTACCGATGCAATCGTTCTCGCGACGCTTGAAACTGCTTCCAGCTGAGTCGCGCGTTTCTTCAAATCTGCAGTCCGTTCCTCGACCTGTTGCTGTAGATGAGTTCTCAGTTCACTGAGTTCCCGATTGGACGTGGATAATTCCTCGGAAACGGCCCGTGATTTGGCAAGAGTGCTTTGAAGACTTGTGATGATCAAGTACAGCAATACTCCGATCAACAGAAAAACAGCAGTCATGTCACGGGCGAAGTTTAATGGTTCATCAAAAGTAGGGTTAAAACGCTGAGTTGCTTCGGCATACGCCAGGACCCAGCCAGAGAGGATGCTAGACAGCGTTACAGCGGCCGCGCCCCGCCAGCCAATCAGAAGCCCGGCGATTAGGATGGGAATTGTGTAAGCGAAGAAGGCAATATCTCGAATACCATCCGCAGCCCAGGCGACATACGATAACCCGCTCCAGAGCGTGACTACGAAAATAAAGCTAGCTGGCTTAACGTACCCTCGGTGGGATAAATAGAGGACAACTACAATCACCACAATGACCGCAGCTAAAATCCAATTCACCTCTGCAAAGTTTAGATCATTTCCCTGAATCGTACGAATAATCAGGATACACACCAACATTAGCAATGTGCTCCAACCAATCGTACTTAAGATCCTGGCAGAGCGTGTTTTAGCTTCGTCTTGCGGAAAAACTGGAGGGGTGAAGATTCTGCGAAAACCGTTTTGCATTTTATTGCCCTCCCTGTCCAGTAACCTGTTTCCCTGCAGGAGGCTCATCCAGAATCTGAATCGCAACTTCCGTGTCACCCAATATGTTTCCGATTTCTCGAACAGTCGTTTGCAGAATCTGCTCAAATCCTGTAGAAGTGCTGATGGCTGTGGTCACACGCGAAATAGATTGTTCGCGATCTGCACGTAATCGTGCTTCCTCATACAGTCGGGCACTTTCCATAGCAGATGCAAGGCGCTCGGCAGCTAACTCTATAATCGAAACTGTATTCCGATCATAACCTTCTTTGAGTTTCAGACTAACCACGCCAATCGTTTGTCCGCGTAACTTGATTGGAATGGCAACACTTCGTTCCTGTTCTGCTTGGGAATACTTACCATTTGAATTAATTATTCTCCCGCTCGTGAGGGCAGCGCCAGTCAGCTGTGGCAGTTCAGTGATCCGCTCTAGGCGAACATTGTCGAATCGATAGCCTATGTTTCCGGTTAGAGTGCCATCCGTGAGTCTTTTCCAATTGTCACGGGTGAATTGTCCATACGCACTTTCGAGTTCCTTTAGATTGCGTTCCACTTCCTGAAGGAGACGCGTGCGTTCAATCGCGGTCGCGAGCTGGTCTGCCATGACTTGCATGATTGCAACATCGTCTTCGTTGAATGCCTGCGGTTGTTCACTCTGAACATCCAGAACGCCGATGATGTTATTTTCTACTTTCAACGGTAAAGCCATCTCAGAACGTGTATTGGGAAGAAAGGGATTATTGAAAAAGGTCGCATCTGCACCGGTATCCAGCGCAATCCGTGGCTCCCCCGTTGCGGAAACTCGACCCACGATTCCAACCTCTCCAACACGGAGTTTATGATTATTTTCGATCATTTGCCTTCCAGCTTCGGTAGGAGAGGCAACTAAAACAGCATACTCTTGGTTGTTATCAAGCAGGAAAATACCGATGTGGTAAAAGTTAAAGCGGCTAATGATTAAGTCTGCTGCACGTGTGAGCAACTCATTAAGATCGCGCGCCGAGGCAGCATCACGGGCGATTTCTGCCGCCACCCGCAGACGTAGAGTCTGGCTTTCAAGCTCCTTTGTGCGGTCTGCAACGCGCTGCTCTAATTTCCCAATATTTTCCTGTAGCTGTGAAGCCATCTGGTTATAAGCTTTGGCAAGCGTGCCAATCTCATCATGCCGATCTACCATGGCTCGGGCAGACAACTTACCTGCTGCAAAACTTTCTGTCGTCTGCACAAGGGTTTTGATGGGATTTGCAATCGTACGAGCTGAAATCGCAACAGCTGCAATCGCTATAGCAACCACAATTAAAGAGAGCAGGGAACTGCCAGCCAGAGCGCGGATGGAATTATTTACCACGGAACTTAGTGGTACTTCCGCAATGACTGCCACCTGCAGGAGCTGAAACCAATCATAATAACCCAAGACCTGTTGCCCTGCATAGTTTGAATAGATAGCTTTCCCTTCACCAGTATTCTTTAAAATGGCATCAGAGGCCGCCTCCGTGTTGATAGACGCGGTTGCCACGCGTGTCTTTGTGACGGGCCTGAAGCGTAAATCAACTAAGTATGTCTCGGCTTGGGCGAGTCCGGGTGTGACCTCCATAATCCGCTTGATGGCGGCTCCATTGGACCGAAGCACAAGAACACCAAGGATCGTTTGCCCATCCTCACCCAAAATGGGAGTGGCAATGACCAAGTTGTCGGTACCGAACGAAGGCGCGTCAGCAAATCCGGTGTAAGCTTCTGCGATCCCCTGGCGGAAAAAGACGTCATTTTCAAAGTTAGAGCCTTCACTCGCCGGAATGGTAGAGATAACCACATCTCCTTGTGGATTCAATACCATAATCTCGTTGTAGGCTTCCTCTTCTGCGCCCAATACATCTACCATGCGCAGTCTCGACTGTCTTTTGAAGTTTTCGTGCTCCATTGGAGTGATATCGGCTGCCGTAAGAGCTTCCGCGGCGTTCGTTGTAAACCGCAAATCTGCTCGAAGGGTTTCGGCGTCATTTTGGAGATCGAACAGTAGATTTTCAATCTGATTTTGTTTGAGGGTTGCGATTGCCTGAAGCGTGTTAAAGGTTTGAGTTTGACTGTCAGCATACGCTCCAATCGCGGATAGGATAGCGGTCATCACGATTGGAATCGTAACGATGATGATGAATGAAGTCAGTAGCAAGCGTTGTATGCTTGGGAATCTTCTGTTTTGTGAAACGTTGGTGATTGTGAGCAACAAGCACCCGGTTGCAGCTAGAAAAGCAATGCTTGCAATCGCTGCGGAATTGTTGTTCTGAAGTCGTTCCAAAGATGCGTTGGCATTCACGGAAATGACCGCACTGAGAATTACTGCAAGCAACAACACAAGGAACAGAGCGTACCTGCGAGGCATACCGCTGCGCAGAGCAATCAAAGGAGTTGCCGATGCAATCAAAATGGCGACAGGTACAATTCCCTGCCAGAGAAGAGTCAATAGGATGGCGAAAATTCCAGCAATTGCCGATCCTGCGAAAGTTGTAGCGACCCCATGGTTTCGTTGTGCAAGGGCTAACAGCGGGATTTCTGCGATAGCAAACAGTAAAGTGACACTGCCAATATAGAGCAATGGGGGAAGTGGATCACCCAGAATACCGAATTGTGTCAACAGGAAAATGGCAATTAGTCCCAAACCTGCTGCCGCGAGGAATATAGGATTGTAACGCCTGCTTGAGTAAAACTTACTGGCAAGGCGCCGGTCTAGGGCTCTGGTGTCACTTGTCGGTGTGGTCGGTTGGTTCATGTCAGATTTCATCGCTCTTCGGTTGCTGTTTCAACGGCGATATTTGTTTATTATCCTGTCCGATAAAGACAGCGACTTCAGCTACATCAGGAAGTTGACCCAGCTCACGTGTAGCGGTTTGTAAGAGCGTATCCAGATCGAGTGATTGGCTAAAGCGAGCTGCTAACTTGCCAACTGTTTGTTCCTGTCGGGCGCGGTGGGTTGCCTCTTCAAGAAGGCGGATGTTGTCGACTGCCAAGCCAACTTGGTTTGCTACTTCTTCCAACACGCGCTCATCCAGCCGGCTCCATTTTCCATCACCTGTCCGTGCGATGGAAATGTTTCCAATTTTTCGTCCGCGCAGGACGATGGGGGCGCGAATGGCATTGTTGGGATTCTTTGGGAGCTTTTCGGAGCGCAGTCCAAGAGGAGTGTATGTAAAGACTCGCTCCTGTTCTCGAAGCTTTTGTGTCCATGCTTCATGTGTACGGATGCTTGTCAGTGCCTCGAGCTGCATGATCGCTGCTTGCGTTTCATCCAACAGACGTGCGTTTTCTATAGCGATGGCGATTTGATCGGACAGCGTCTGGAGCACGTCAATATCATCCATACTGAAGGCTTGTGGTCGGTCAGATTGAATATCTAACACGCCGAGAATTTTGTTGTGGACCAATAAAGGCAGCGCAACCTCAGAGCGGGTGAGTGGGAGATCAGGATTATTAAAGAAAACTGCATCTGTTCCCACATCCAAGGCAATACGCGGTTTCTTCTGTGCGGCCACATATCCGACTATGCCCTGCATCCCGATTGTTAGTGAGTGTCCCCGTTCGATCATCCGTTGACCACCCTCAGAGGAGGCGGCTTGCAACACAACCCGATTTCCAGCTTCATTAATCAGGAAAACACCTGTATGATAGAAGCCAAATTGGTCGGTAACCAGATGAGCAACAGTATCCAGCAGTGTAGCCAGATCCTGCGCCTCGGCTGTTTTACGCGCGATGTATGAAGTTGCACGGAGATGCTCCGTTTTGCGCGTTAAGCCAACCGTCCGTTCCTCAACTCTTTCTTCCAATGTGGCACGTTCCTCGCGCAATGCGTCAAGAGTCTGCCGCGCCGCCCGTTGTGTCTTTATGAATTCGTCCTGAAATGTATGCAACCCAATTGCGATAATCGTAACAACAATTAACAGAATGCCAGTTAATCGTGCGGAGTCTGCGAGGGAGGTGCTTGTCCACCCAAAGACCAGAAGGATCAGGACTGTGACCGCGATGGTCGAATACATCCCCACTCGTGGAGAAAACAACAGCCCGGTCATGACAATAAATCCTATGAATAAAATGGAAGCATCCGCTATGCCATAATCGAACAGTGAGCTAAGACCGGCAAAAAATAAGAGGAAGAGAAAAACACTTGCTCGAATGTTATAGGATAAGCTGGTGAACAACGTCACCAGAACTAGAACTCCATAGGTCGCTATCGCCAGAATCTTGTAGAGTGAGGAGGCAGGAGTAAAAAGGTAGAGAGCAATTGCGGCAAACCCTAGAATGCAGGAACCCTGCAATACCACTTTGAGGAAGCGTTCACGCCATTGTTCATAGGAGAAGAATTCCCCACCGGTGCTCCGTGGAGAGGGAATTGTATTTCTCATGCTTCCTCTCCTGTGTCGTCAATATTCAATTCGATAGTTGCACTCGACGCGTTGAGGCGTCTGCCCAGTTCCTTGATTACAATTTGAAGGACTCCATCAATCGTGGCAGATGCCCAGATCTTCGAGTTGATCTCAGCCACCATGCGCTCGCGTACTGCAATTTGACGGCTCTCGCTCACCAGGCGTGCATTTTCCAGCGCGATTGCAGCCTGGGTTGCGACCGCATCCACAAGACTTTGCTGATCGGGAGTCCACTCTCTCTGTCCCTCAAGAGTGATTTCACCGAGGATCTGATCACGCAAGGTGATGGGTATCTCCAGCTTCCGGGCGGTATCCTCTTCTTCATCGCCAATATGATATTCCATCTTGTTGTTTTCTTCAGCGAACCCTCTCCACCCTTCAAGCAAATATTGTTGATGGACGGTGCGTAATTCCCGGATCATCTGTTGCGCTTCTTGGAACAGACGAGCATTTTCGAGAGCAATAGCAACCTGCCCGGCCATATTCTTCATCGTTTCGACAACCTGTGGTCCAAAATCTGCCTCACGCGTGGATTGAACGTTCAAAGCACCCAACACGCGATCACCTACCATGAGGGGCAGAGCGATCTCAGAACGTGTATACGGCAGAAGCGGGTTATCCAACCTTTGTTTTTCGTCTGAGGCGATCTGTGCAATACGAGGGGATTGTTCACGAATGGCGGTGCCAACCATGCTTTTGCCAGCTATTTCCAGCCTGTGGTGATTTTGCTTCAGAACCCTGCCCGCTTCACCAGTAGCTTCCCTTAACTCAGCCCATTTCCCACTGGGGTCCAAGAGATAGATCGCCGCATAGTAATAGCCAAATTGCTCTGGGAAGAGGGGTAGGACACTGGCGAGCAGTTGTTCAGGGTCAAGACTGGAAGCGGCGACCCTTCCCACCTCATTGGTGGCTGCCAGTTGCTTTGTGCGTTCAATAACCTGTTGTTCAAGTGTACTCTGGAGTGATTCCAGCCTCGCCACCATGCGGTTGAACTGTACGGTCACGATCCCCATTTCATCTGTGCTGCTAACGGGCGCACGCTGGGTCAGGTCGCCTTGTTCGATCTTGTTGAATGTGTGGATCAGATCATAGATCGGACTCGAGATTGACTTCGCCACATAGTATGAGAAGCCTGCCCCTAGCAATAACGCAAGAAGACTAAAGAGGATGGATTGAACTTGAAGTCCACGAAAAATTTCAAAAGAGCTAATTTCTGCATAGAGAACCCGAACAGTATGCTGATAACCAATCGGCGCGATGAGTAGAACAGCGATGACGATTAAAGCTAGCGTTAGAGCTAGGAACTTGCCATTGAGTAACAGACCAGAGCGACCCTTAAGTTGTGTTTCAAAATCTCTTGGAAGCAGCAACAGTCTAATTGGCAGTGTGAACCGTTCAATGAGCAGCATAGACAGGAGCACAGATCCGACTAATGAAACTAATCCACCGATGAGGATATAAACAGGGTCTGATGCAGTGAGCGCGTTTGGCTGAAACGCGGAAGAGAGCGGTTCTCCTCCGGCAAAGGAAATCAGGAATCCGGGCAGGATAATCACAGTCGAGGTTAGAAACAGAGCGGCAATCGCGTGACGCCAGTTCAGACTAGTGATTTCGCGCCAAGCCAGGAATTCGTCTTCCACTGTTGCTTTGCCTGTGCCAGCCGCATATTCTTCCAGCCTCTTGCGAGCTGTGGGTGTGATCCACCAGCTCACAGCGAGAAGGCACAGATTAGTAACCAAGATCAAGATTGGAGCGATTGTAGAAAATGCTTCAAGCGGTCCTTCCTCAAACTCAGCATTGACTCTGACGGAAAGAAGCCCGGGAATTGCACCGAACAGAGAAAGTAGCTGGACAATGGCAATCATGATGATCAAAGACCATCCACCAGTGCGACGTACGAATTGATCGAAGGAAAATCGCTTAATCATTGTCTATCACGCTCTACTTACTCGTTCTTCTGATGAAGGAGCAGTTCCCAGTCGAATTTTGGCGCTACTGGCACCAACGGCTCGAGTCAGTTCACTCACCGTTGTGGTCAAAATGGTTTCCATGTCGGTGGTACGGCGGATCTTGTCGGAAATTTCGAATAGGATGCGTTCGCGCTCGGCCTGCGCACGGATCTGTTCCAGCAATCGAGCATTTGCGATGATCGCTGCGAGACTGCCTCCCAGCGTGCCCAGAAGCTCCTCGTCATTCTCCACGTACGCGGAGAGCTGTTCACTTTCAACATTAAGAACACCGAGTAGCTCACTTCGATATAGCAGAGGGATTGCCAGTTCAGAACGAGTATTTGGGCTCCCTTCAATATATCGAGTATCGAGCAATACATTATTAACGCGTAGGGGCCTACGATGCGCGGCAGTCCAGCCGGTAATTCCGCTCCCGATGGGAACACGGAGCTCGAAAACATCGCTGGCGTAACCAACGGCTGCTCGTACCTCTAATAACTTTTTTTCACGATCTGCTAACAGAATCGAGACTCGGTCACCGCCAAGTGTGACCTGTAATCCATTAACTGCCGATTGGAGGGCTTCCTCCAGTGTCGTTCCTGAAGCGGCTGTCGTCGTGATGTGATGTAAGAGGCGATGCTGTGCAAGGTGCTCCTGGGTTTCGGCAAATAGCTCCGTATTTACAACTGCGATCGCCAACTGATCAGCCAGGATCTGCAATGTGCGTAGATTCTCTTCGGAAAAGGCATATGCCTGCTTACTCTGCACGTCGAGAACACCCACGATTCGATCGCCAACCTTTAATGGCAGAGCAGCCTCAGCGCGCGTTTCAGGCAGAAGCGGATTGGCATAATAGGTGCTGTCGCGCGTGGTGTCGTTTGCGATCAAAGGTTCGCCATGCTCTGCCACAAAACCAACGACTGACTTCGAGCCAATGCCGAGTTTGTGACCAGCTCGTTTCAATTGTGCGCCTGCATCCCCTGTCGCTTCCCGGATTACGACGGACTCACCCGGCAAATCTTTAAGAAAAATTGCTGCATGATAAAAATCGAAGCGAGAGCGGATTAGCTCGACAGCCTTTTCCAAGAGCTCATCGAGGTCTAGAGAACTGCTGATATCCCGCGCAATCTCGGCGGCTGTTTCAAATTGAAGCGCGGTCTTTTTACTTTCGTTGATCAGGACCACGTTATAAATGGCACCCGAGACCTGATTTGCCACAGTTTCCATAAAACGCAAGTCATGGGTGTCGAAGCTGTGCTCATGCACCAGGTCCTGAATGATGATAGCACCAATAGCTTCTCCGTGCGCCAGCAAGGGAACCCCCAGCCAGGACAAAGCGGGTTTACCAGCGATCTTTGCCCCCATCGCGATGGCTCGTCTCTCTGTATCTTCGACGAGCATTAACGGCTCGCGCGTGCGAATGAGAACGGACGTGAGACCTTCTCCCAGGGGAAATGAGTCAATCGATGAATATGTATTATCTTCATGAAGATAAGGAATATTGATAGAGTTCGTGCGCTGATCGTATAATGCTATCACGAACCCATAGTTGCCAATGACCATACGGACCTGGTCATGGATTAACTTATAAAAGGCTTGTAAGTCATTCACATTTGTCATATTGGAAGCCAGCGTATGGAGAGCTTTGGCTTCCGCGGCTCGACGCTCGTCCAGCGGTTCAATAGAAGACGCCGAGAACTCCAGCGCGTTTGCTGTCAGCCAGATTGTCCTTACGAACGCGTTAATCATCTCTTTGTTAAGCTCATGCTGTTCTTGAGCGCCAATTAACACAAGACCGCGCAGTTGTCCTCTTTGAAGGATGGGAACATACGCGGCCGCCTTACATCCCAATTGACGTGGGTAGGCCGTGAGGGGAGGTGGTAACGAAGATGCGACTTGCAAATCTGCTTGAATGGGCCCAGCCTGAAACAGGCTTTCCAATTCAGGAAGGGATAAAGAAATTTCAATCCCGCGCGAAATCATCGTTGGCGATTCCGGTCCCAGCGATCCTGCGGACGGGAGAAGCTGTAAACGATTTCCACTAACAATAAAATATGCGGTGACGAAGAATGGGTGGTTCAAAGGATTTACTACCATTAAGGAATCGAACTGTTAACTAAATTCCCAAACAGATTCTCCATTCAAAATACGGCGAATCTGATCCGGGAACTTATCCGGATCGAGCGGTTTGCCAAGGAAACCGTCGAAGCCAGAAGCTCTGGCTTTATTCATCTGATCTGTGCTGGCTTCGGCAGTCACCGCAATAATTGGGATCGACTTAAGCCGATTGGAAGCGCGTATTTTTTTAAGCGCCCCATATCCATCTTCATATGGCAAACGGATATCCATCAGGATCAGGTCCAGGCGTTGAAGTGTGTCTGCATACTCCACCACCTCATAGCCGGAGGTCTTCCACTCACAATGGATGCCGAGATATCCCAGCATACGTGCAATCAAGACGAAGTTGGCAACGTTGTCTTCTACAACCAATACAGTAGCATCCTTTGGAATGGTCGGTTTTTTAATCGGTTGGGTATCGGTAACATTTTCAGGCATTGGTTCTCCTCGAAAGAAATTTTTCGATTTCCCGGGTTAATTGTTCGATATCCAGTGGTTTCTGAATATAACCATCACACCCGGCCTCCAGAGTCTTTTCTTTATCACCGCGCATCACATTTGCAGTGACAGCCAGAATCGGTATGCGCTCAAACCCCGGCAGGGATTTGATCTTTGCCGTTAAAGTATAACCGTCCATATCCGGCATGTTAATATCCATTAAGATTAGATCCGGGCGGGTAGTCTTGAGTACGTTGAGAGCATCCATGGCATCTGTCGCCTCCAGAAGTGAATAATCCTCAGAAAGCAGAACCCGCCTGACGAGCAGCCGATTGTCGGGATTGTCTTCCACGTATAGTATTGTTCCTTTACTCACTGGTGACACCATTTTGAGGAACCTCCAACGTGAATTTTACATAGGACTGAAGGGGGAGGACATGACAGGTACCTTACAAATTACCAAACAAAAATGTCGAGGGAGCCTCTCCTCGACATTTTTGCAGAGGCGCCGCAGCGCCGCACAGCAAAGCGGGTGATGGGACTCGAACCCACGATATCTTGCTTGGGAAGCAAGCGTTCTACCACTGAACTACACCCGCGTGTTGATGATGGGATTATACGCCAGGCAGAGAGGGGGTGTCAATACACACTGCGGCGCAGGGCAGGTGTCGCCAATTCCTGACCGGACGCCGGAGTCAACCACATGTTGGCGGCGTTCACTGATTTCGTTTAAGCAGCTTGTCAGTTAATTGAAATAATGCGTCTCCAGCTTCCCCCTGTGGGTCTGCCTCGCGTAAGCTCATGAGTGCAAGGTCTATCATCTGCTTCGCTGCATCTGTTGCTGCTTCATAGCCGCCTTCACTGGCAAGGAGGCGCGCCAACTCCTGCACTTCATCCACTCGGATTGGGCCCTGTTGCCAGCGGGCTGCAAACTTTCCGTTCGTTCCAAGACCTGCTAACACGGGAAGAGAATTTTTTCCTTCTACCAGATCACTCGCAGCAGATTTACCGGTGAGTGATTCATTTCCCCAGATGCCCAGGATGTCATCCTGTACCTGGAAGGCAAGCCCGAGGTAATGTCCAAAGGCGCGGTAAGACTCCTGTCTCGACTCATCTGCGACGCCGAGCAGCGCGCCAAGGTGGCAGCAGGCGGAAAGCAGTGCCGCGGTCTTGCCAGAGATCATAGGCCAGTAATCTTCCACGGCGAGATCAACTCTCTCCTCATAGGACATATCCAGGAATTGACCGCGTGTCAGCTCGAGGCAGGTATTGTGAAGAATCTCTGCACCTCTGACGACGATCTCTGCAGGATAATTCCCCTTCAGATCCATGAGCGCCTGATTTGACATCACAAACAACGCATCGCCGACATTGATTGCCATAGGCACGCCCCATTTAACCCAGGTGGTTGGACGCCCGCGGCGTTTCTCGGAATTGTCTTGAATATCGTCATGGACGAGAGAGAAGTTATGGACGAGTTCTACTGCTGCGGCAGCGGGTAAAGCGGATTGCCAATCCGCCCCACAGGCAGCAGTCGATAACAACACCAGCAGCGGACGTATCCGCTTTCCGGTGGCTTCGGGTCCCGCGCCTTCTCCGGTCCACCCCATGTGGTAGGTGAGCATCTCGTGGAAGGGCTTTGTGCGTGGGGTGTCGAAGCGGGAGATTTGTCTTTGCAGTTCAGACTCAATAGAATCGATAAGCAGTTTGGTATCCATGAATTAAGATCCTGTTCCTCCATTAGAATCGTCGAATCTTATCACAGCACGAAGGGAATGATCGTGTTGAGGCAGAGGGACCGGTCAGAGTAATGAGCTTAGATGATTTCTAACGTATGCAGAGCAACGCGTAGTTGTTCAGGAGATTGGAAATGGACAGTCGCAAATCCCATTTTCTGCGCCTGCTCGATATTTGCCAGGGAATCATCGATGAAGAGACATTCTTGGGCAGGTTTGCCAATTCGGTCGAGTAGGATCTGAAAGATTTCCGGGTGTGGCTTCACATGCCCGACTTCGCCTGAAATGACCATGTCGTCGAGCAAGTCGAAGAAGTCATGTTTCTGGCGCGCGTAGGGGAAGGTTTCGGCAGACCAATTGCTTAATCCGTACAGTGGATACCCGACTTGTTTGAGTTCCTTCATGATTTCAATTGTGCCATCAATGGAATCGCCAAGCGATTCCACCCAGTGATCGTGAAATGCCTGGATGAGATGTGAGTAATGAGGAAATTCTTTGGAGAGGC
Organism: Anaerolineales bacterium; assembly: GCA_025966435.1. GTDB lineage: Bacteria > Chloroflexota > Anaerolineae > Anaerolineales > Villigracilaceae > Defluviilinea. The sequence continues at coordinate 16,755 of JAICRQ010000020.1, forward strand.
TCGCAACACCTTCCGCAAAAGGACGTCCCTGATCCTGAAGTAAATTCCACTCCATGAACTTAACCTCTTCGAGAAAGTGTTCTATGCCGTCCGGATCATCTGGGAAGAAACGCTGATAGACATAGCGGGGATTCCATTCAAGCAAAACGTTGCCGAAGTCGAAGATGATGGCTTTGATTTGTGAGTTCATGCGTACGATTGTAGCAGGGATTTAGTTTACTGCTTTCAATTTTTCTTTCAACTCAGCCAGCGTTGCTGCTCCTGCGGCGAACATCGTGACTTCTATCTGTCTCTTCGTCAACTTCATCGTCTCAATTGCTTTCTCGGTCGACACTGCCGCGGCTTTGAGGAACTGACCTGCCATGCCGCCAAGCGTTGCACCGAGAGCGATACACTTGGCGATATCAAGTCCGTCTTTGATTCCGCCGCTGGCGAAGACTGTCATGTCGGGCGCAGCTTTCTTCACATTCAAAATCGATTCTGCAGTTGGGATTCCCCAGCCGACGAAGGTCGCGGCAAGCTCGCGCGTGAACTCGTCGGGCGCGCGGTGCATTTCCACCTGGGACCAGCTTGTGCCGCCCGCGCCAGCGACGTCGATGGCTTGTACGCCGCAATCCGCTAAGAGCTTCGCGGACCGTTCTGAGATTCCCCACCCAACTTCCTTTGCGATCACGGGCACTTCCAGCTTCTTGCAGATCTCTTCCAGTTTGCGCGCCAGTCCCGCGAAATTAGTGTCGCCTGCATCCTGGACTGCCTCCTGGAGTGGGTTAAAATGAAAGATTAGTGCGTCGGCACCGATCATATCTACCGCCAGGCGGCACTGGTTAATGCCGTAACCATAATTCAGCTGCACGGCGCCCAGGTTGGCGAATAGCAGAATATCCGGCGCAACGCGGCGGACTTGAAACGTTTTTTCGAGCTCGGTGTTTTCGAGCGCGGCGCGCTGACTTCCTACGCCCATGGCGATCTTCATTTCCTGAGCAGCTTCGGCGAGACGCAGGTTGATCGACTCAGCGTCCGCTGTCCCGCCGGTCATGGAGCTGATCAGGATGGGAGCTGAAAGCTGTTTGCCGAACAAGCTGAGACGGGTATCGACCCGCTCCAGATCCAATTCCGGCAACGCCTCGTGGATGAAGTGGTAG
>JAICRQ010000285.1 GCA_025966435.1 Anaerolineales bacterium
ATTCCTGACGGAACGCACTGTAGCCCTGCTCCACGCCCGACGATGTGGTTGGTTTGCCGCGCAGCAGTTCGGCATGTACGTGTTTGAGCAAGCCATTGCTCATGGCGCTCGGCACATCAAGGGCAAGGTGGAGGGTGTTGATGTTGTAGAGAATAAAATCAGATCGGTCCGAGTTAGAGTCCATGATGAGATCCATACCATTGAGACTCAAAAGTTTGTGATTGCCGCAGGACCGTTGCAGAAAGAGGTATGCAGGATGACTGGGGTTGAGATTCCTATCGAGTGTGAGCTGCATCTCAAAGTCGTTTTCAATGACCCGAAGCATGTCTTCCCGCGAAATATGGGATTGTTGATCTGGAACGATCCCGTGAAATTACCCTGGTCTGATGAGGAACAGGAAGCCCTCGCGGAGTCTGACGAAATGGGCTGGCTGTTGAATGAGCTTCCCGTGGGCTTGCATGGTCGCCCGGAAGGCGAGGGCGATATGTTTCTTTTGCAATGGGTATATCATCCATTGGAAACCGTCGAGGCGATCTTTCCCGTCCCGCTTGATTCGCAATTGCCTGAAGTTGCTTTGCGCGGCATGGCAACGGTTTTGCCGGGTCTTGCCGCCTATTTCAACCGCATCCCCAAACCCTTTGTCGATGGTGGCTATTACGCGCGCACCCCGGAGAATCGTCCATTGGTTGGACCGCTTTCGGTGAAAGGCGCGTATATCATCGGCGGGCTAGGCGGGTTTGGGATGATGGCATCGTGTGGCGCTTCGGATTTGCTGGCGAAACACATCGCTGGCGTGGAATTGCCCGGATATGCCCCTGCGTTTTTACTGAGCCGCTATGACGATCCCAGTTACCAAAAGATGATTCGCCAATGGGGCGCGTCTGGGCAACTCTAGTGACCTACAGTTTATTCAAGGAATTTGATTGACGTCATAGGGGGTAACTTGGTACACATAGTAATTCAGCCAATTTGAGAACAATAGATTCGCGTGTCCTCGCCAGCGGACGTTTGGTGTTTGTTTAGGATCATTTTGGGGATAGTAGTTCAGTGGGACATGAATCGGCAATCCCTTATTCACATCGCGGTCGTATTCGCCTTTTAAGGTAAACGGATCGTATTCAGAGTGACCGGTCACGAAGATGTGGCGTCCGTCTTGTGTGGCAAGGATGTACAGCCCTGCCTCGTCTGATTCGGCGAGGATGTTCAGATCATCGATTCTTTCCACGTCCGCGCGGCGGATTTCAGTGTGGCGCGAGTGTGGGGCAAGGAAGATGTCGTCGAAGCCGCGCAGCAGACTCTCGGTTGGCGATAGAACCTGATGTTCGTACACACCGAACATCTTATGCGGCAGATCATATTTTGGGATGCCGTAGCGATGGTAAAGTCCCGCCTGCGCGCCCCAGCAAATGTGGAACGTGGACTCGACGTTGGTTTCCGCCCAATCCATGATGTCGGTCAGCTCATCCCAATACTGGACCTCCTCAAAGGGCATTTGCTCTACAGGCGCACCTGTGATAATCAGTCCGTCGAACTTTTCCTGATGGATGTCATCGAACGTGAGGTAATGATTGAGCAAATGCTCTGCATCCACATTTTTGGATTCGTGCGTCGCTGTGTGCAGCAGCGTCACTTCCACTTGCAGGGCAGAATTGGAAAGCAGCCGCAGGAGCTGCGTTTCCGTGGTGATTTTCGTCGGCATGAGATTCAGGATCGCCACGCGCAGCGCGCGAATATCCTGATGAATGGCGCGCTCTTCGTCCATGACAAAAATATTTTCGCGTTCCAGTGTCGCGCGGGCAGGAAGGGTATTAGGAATTTTTACGGGCATGAGAACTCCAGGGTAAACAAGTAGACAAGGAAACAGGTCAAGTATGTATACCTACCTGTTTACCTATGTACGGCGCTACGCGCCGAGCGCCTGATCCAAATCCCAGAGAATATCCTCGATATCCTCCAGACCAACAGACAGACGGATGAAGTCGGGGCTGACGCCTGCCGCTTTTTGTTCTTCTTCGGTCAGTTGAGAATGTGTGGTGCTGGCAGGGTGAATGGCAAGTGACTTCGCGTCACCGAGATTAGCAACGTGGCTGAACAATTTCAGATTATCAATAAAACGCGCGCCAGCTTCCCGTCCGCCTTTGGCGCCGAACCCGAGCACCGCGCCCGGACCTTTTGGAAGATATTTCTTCGCGCGTTCGTGGTCAGGATGGTTCTCCAAGCCTGGATAGATCACCCAGCCGACCTTCGGATGATCCCCAAGGAATTCTGCAACGGCTTGCGCGTTCTGCACGTGGCGCTCCATTCTGAGGGATAAAGTCTCGAGCCCCTGAATAAACAGCCACGAATTGAAGGGCGACTGACAACTTCCCAGATCCCGCATAATTCCTGCACGCGCCTTGGAGATGAAAGCCAGCGAACCAAAATCTTCTGAGAAGACCACATCATGATAAGAAGGGTCGGGCGTGTTGAAGTTTTTATGACGCTCGCTCTTTCTCCAGTTGAATTTTCCGCTGTCCACGACTACGCCGCCCATGGATGTACCGTGACCACCGATGAATTTGGTTGTGGAATGTGTAACGATATGCGCGCCCCACTCAAACGGACGGCAAAGATAGGGTGTGGCAAACGTATTGTCAATCAGTAAGGGAATTCCATGTTCCTGCGCGATCTGTGCTACTTCTTCGAGCGGAAATATATTCACGCGCGGGTTGCTGATAATCTCACCATAAATCAGTTTTGTGTTAGGCTGAATCGCCCGTCGAAAATTCTCGGGGTCAGATGGGTCAACAAGCGTCACATTGATACCCAGTCTCGGGAATGTATATTTGAACTGGCTGATCGTGCCACCGAATAACGTCGAAGCCGAAACGATATGATCTCCCGCTTCACAAATTGTAAAGATGGCAGTCATCTGTGCGGCTTGGCCCGAGCTTGTCTCCAGTGCACCTACGCCGCCCTCGAGCGCTGCAATTCGCGCTTCGAAAACATTTGTGGTCGGGTTGGAGATGCGCGAGTAAATGTGTCCATTTTCCTGCAGGGCAAATAGGCGGGTGGCTCGGCCTGTGCTCTGCAGGTCGTAGGCGCTGGTCTGATAGATGGGTACTGCGCGGCTGCCTGTTGTGGGCTCCGTGTCATAGCCCGCGTGTAACTGGCGAGTGGTAAAACCAAATTGACGTTCCGTTGTGAGCATAAGGCTCTCCTTGGATTTGATTTACCCGCCCATCAGAAGAGATTAAAAAAACCTCTTCTGAAAGTACAAGAAGAGGCGCATACAAGACCATCCTCTCATCTTCCAGTTAAACGGATATTGCTATCCTTCTGTCGGAGTTGGCACCTTAATGTATATCAGGTTGCCGAGGCGTCACAGGGCCGTTCCCTCAGCCTCTCTGGATAAGAGCGAGTATTTAATTGTTAGCGGCAGTTTAACACGATGTAAGTCGGGTTGTCAACACCGTACTTGCGCTCGGTGCACACTGCCCCGGGCGCACACCTGTTCTGGCGTACGGTGCCAGGGAGTGCCCGACCTACAGCAACCCTTCATTCACCAACAATTCCGCGTTATAGATCGAAGCACCAGCGGCACCGCGAATCGTATTATGAGAAAGCACCACAAACTTAAGACCCAGGATGGGATCGCGGCGGACGCGGCCGACAACGGTCGTCATGCCTTTGCCTGCCAACCGGTCGAGTCTGGGCTGAGGACGATCCGCTTCTTCCCGGACCTCAATCACCGGTCGAGGAGACGAAGGCAGATCCCGCGCAGAGTGATGCGAGGTGAATTCGCGCAAGGCTTGAATCGCTGCCTCTGGCTCAACAGCCTCTTCAAGCTTCACACTGGCACAGACAGTATGACCATCGATCACAGCCACACGATTTGTGTGTGCGCTGAATGTAATGTCTGCCATTTCAATTTTGTTTTCGTTCAATGTCCCGAGCATCTTGCGCGGCTCCCATTCCACTTTTTCTTCCTCGCCGCCGTTGGCAACGTTGGGGATGATATTGTCCATGATATCCAGCGATGGGACGCCCGGATAACCCGCGCCTGAAAGCGCCTGCAGCGAAACCGCGATCACTTGTTTTACGCCAAAAGCATTATCTAATGCCTTGAGCGCGATAGTGAGACCTGTGCTCGTGCAATTTGGATTGGTGACGATGCAACCGCTCCAGCCTCTGCTTGCACGCTGGTGTTTGACCAGTTGAACATGGTCCGCGTTGATTTCCGGGAGCAGTAAGGGCACATCTATACCGCGCCGATAGGAAGATGCATTCGAACAGACCGCCGCGCCTGCCTGCGCAAATTGTGGCTCCACTTCGTTGGCAATCTCTGTGTGTAAAGCAGAGAAAATAATTTTCGCATCAATGCAATCTGTGGAGGCGGGCACGACCAACATGTCTCGCGCATAAGCGGGCATTGGATCGTCCAGCACCCAGCGCGCGGCTTGTGAATATTTTTGTCCAGCGGACCGATCAGAGGCAGCGAGTGCCACGACCTTAAACCACGGATGGTTATCCAGCAACGAAACGAAACGCTGACCCACTGAACCTGTGGCGCCGAGCACGGCTACGGGGATTTGAGAGAGGGGCATGAGAACTCCTTATGAAAAATGAATTATGAAAACATATACAGGTAGACAGGTACACATGCAAACAAACGGAACTTGTTTACCTGTTTCCTCGTCTATTTGTCTACGATCAGCCTGTGCAACGACCTGACCGCGCTTTCCGTATCCGCCGAATCCACGACGAGACTGATGGACACTTCCGACGAGCCCTGGGCAATGGCAAGCACATTGACACCGTTGGCTCCGAGCTGGCTAAAGACTCTGCCTGCCACACCCACCGTATGCCGCATCCCCGCACCGACGACCGTAATAATCGATACATCCTCGGTGGACCAGACACGGTCGATATCTTCGTCTTCCAATTCGTGGACAAACGCTCTTTCAAGCGCATCCAACACAGAGGGAGCAGTATCTGAAGGAACTGCAAAACAGATGGATTGTTCGGAAGAGGCTTGCGTAATCA
>JAICRQ010000515.1 GCA_025966435.1 Anaerolineales bacterium
AGCAAATCCGAGATTTTTCCGACACGATCGCGCGCTTTCTATTGGAGCAAGGCGCGAAGATTATTGTCGTGGCATGCAATACTGCCTCGGCTGCCGCGTTGAAGTATCTGCGTCAGAAATTTCCCAATGTCCAATTCGTTGGCATGGAGCCGGCGATTAAGCCTGCTGCAGAGCATACTCACACGGGTAAAGTGGGTGTCTTAGCCACACCTGCAACATTTCAAGGCGCGTTGTATGCTTCGGTCGTGGAACGGTTTTCAAATGGGGTAGAGTTATTCCAAAATACGTGTAATGGGTTGGTGCAGCAGATTGAGCAGGGAAATCTAAGGGGCGAAGAGACGCGTCAAATTCTGGAAAACGCGCTCCAACCTATGCTCGAGAAAAATATTGACACAGTCGTATTGGGCTGTACCCATTATCCGTTTGTGATCCCGCTTATTCAGGATATTGTGGGGGAAAACGTCCGGGTCATTGATCCTGCTCCGGCAATTGCGAAACAGACAGCGCGGCTACTGGAAGCGAGGGGGCTGAGGAACAATTCAGCCTCAAAAGGAAAGATCAAGCTTTATACCTCAGGGGATCCTGATGCACTAAAAGCTCTATTGCCCACATTGTTAGGAGAGGCGGGGGAAATTCAAAGGGTTGAATGGCTCGATGAGCATGTCGTTGCGAAGGAGTAAAGCTAAAGGCGTTATGACGGAAGCAACAGCTGCACTCCCAAGCATCTGCGTACGGTGCAAGTGTCTCCATGCTTCGTCTGCAGGATTGAGATCTGAAGGGCTCATCCTTACGCCCACGAAGTCCCGGTGCTCGTGCGGGAATGCGACAACTATAATGCCCACGCCAGCATCATGCCAAAAATGGCGATGATTACGCCCAAATGTAAGAATAGATTGCTTCCTGTGACCAGGTTGTCCAACCCAAAGATGAACGGCAGAATGTAATTGATGATCACCAGCACGATGCCGATCAACGGCAGCAGACCCTTGCGATGTGCAAAAAAATCGGATGCCTTATCGATCAGCCTGGAAAACCGTTTCATAGTTCGTCCTCTTCATCTGCGGGCTCGCCATGATCCTCATGGTGGTTTCCATCCACCTGCCAGCTGCTGAATTGTGCCAGCAAGCGACCGGGAATGCGCCCCTGCATGACTACGCCACCGCGTCCATGCTCGATGCGTTCGACCTGCCCTGCCTCATGGAAGAGCGAGATCAATGCACCCTGCTGATAGGGAAGCCGGACGTGGATCGGTGCATACGTCTCGTACAATTCCTCCTGGATGACTCTGAGCAGATCTTTCACGCCGGTTCCATCCAGAGCGGAAACCGTGACTGCTTTCGAGAAGTGACTTACAATCTCCCGCGCTGATTCGGGATTGCGTAACTGATCCACTTTGTTGAGCGCCGTGATGATGGGGATGTGGTCCGCGCCAAGCTCATCTAACGTCTGCTGCACAGATTCGAATTGATTCAACGCGTTGGGATGCGAGATGTCTACCACATGCAAAAGCAAGTCGGACTCGGTGATCTCTTCCAGCGTTGCATGGAAGGACTCCACCAGGGTTGTTGGTAATTTCTGGATAAAGCCGACGGTGTCGGTAAAGAGTGCCTGGTAGCCGCCCGGAAGCTCCACCCGCCGGGTTGTGGGATCGAGCGTGGCGAAGAGCTGGTCGGCAACGTAAACATCGGAATGGGTGATCTTATTTAGCAGGGTGGACTTGCCGGCATTGGTATACCCGACTAATGCGACAGTAGGGATACGTGAGCGTTTGCGCTGGGCGCGATAGCGCATCCGGTGAGCGCGTACTTTTTCCAGTTCCTTCTTAAGGTGGGAGATGCGCTTACGGATGGCGCGCTTGTCCACTTCAAGCTGAGTCTCGCCAGGGCCGCGCAAGCCCACGCCACCCGTGGAACCCGCCCGTCCGCCGCCGCCGCCTGCCTGCCGCTCAAGGTGTGTCCACTGACCGGTGAGGCGGGGCAAATAATATTCATATTGTGCAAGCTCCACTTGCAGCATTCCTTCGCTCGTATGCGCGTGCTGAGCAAAGATGTCGAGGATAAGGGCTGTGCGGTCGAGCACGCGGACGTTCCTTCCGAGCGTCTCCTGTAGCTCGCGCTGATGGCGCGGCGAAAGCTCATCGTCGAAGATCACCACTTGCGACAGAGTCTCTTCCACAAGTGCCTTCAATTCTTCGACTTTGCCAGGACCGATATACGTCTTCACATGCGGACGGTCCAATTTTTGAGTGAGTTCACCCACGACGTCGAGTCCGGATGTGTCCGATAACAAAGCCAGTTCGGTCAGCGAATCTTCCAACGAAAGGAAGGATTTTTGCTTATAGAGGTCCACGCCAACGAGAAAGGCGCGTTCCCGCGGCGGATTGGTAGGTTGGGCAGTTTTCTTAGACATCGATTCCTGTTGCGTCATCATGCTCGATGACTTTTTGTTCTTTCTTTTTTTCAAGTGTATCAAATAATTTGGACATGCTGGGATCAGGCGACTCAGCGCGAGCCGGGATTAGAATATGAAAGGTAGAACCAGGATTTCGGATCTCGTCGTGGCCGTCCGACTGGACCCAAATGGAGCCGCCGTGCGCCTCCAGAATGCCGCGCGCGATCGGAAGACCCAGTCCCGGGCCACCACCCTTAAACTTGGTCTTACCGCTGGAATGCAGGTCTACGCGTCCCAGTTGGCCGAACTTCTCAAAGATCGTTGTCTGATCTTCGGCAGAGATACCGATGCCCGTATCCGCGACGGTCACCTCAATAAACCCGGATAGCTTTCTGCCATCAATTGTAAAGGTACCGCCATCCGGCGTATATTTTATGGCGTTGTGGATTACATTCCGCAATGCCTGCGTAATGCGCGTTGGGTCAATGTAAATCCATTCCTTGCTTCCCTCAAAATCACGGATGGTGACCGTAAGTTTTCGGGTGCGAAGGACCTGCTCCATTTCAAGAGATAAATCAATCAA
>JAICRQ010000376.1 GCA_025966435.1 Anaerolineales bacterium
CTCAGCAGTACTTAAAAGCTAAACTGCTGGACGAAATAGATCTTCACCTCGTGCACGTACTGCTCGGCGAAGGTATCCCGTTGTTCGTGAATATTGGCACTGAGCAAATTAAACTGGAGAAAATTAGTGCGACCGAGGCCCCTGGCATCACCCATCTTCGATTCCGCGTCGTCAGGTAGGACGCAATGACCATCGATCTTCGCCCAGCAACTCTGGAAGACGTTGCCTTTCTTGCTGACGTGGTGATTACTGCCACTCTGGCGCAAGGAAGATTTCCACCCGATGTGAATCTAGTTGAATACCGCGCCGGATATGAAGACTGGACGCGGGAAACCATTCTGGGCGCGATACCCGATTGTACGTTAAGCGTCATCGAATACGACGGCTATCCAGTTGGACGACTACGCGTGGTGCGGACGCAAACGAGCATTACGCTGGCTGGCATACAACTCCTGCCCGAACATCAGAACAAAGGTATTGGAAGCACCTTGATTGAACAGCTGAAGCGTGAGGCTGACCTGAAGCAGGTGCCCCTCTTCATTTCCGTTGAGAAAGACAATCCCCGTGCGCAGCTCTTGTATGAGCGACTGGGGTGCCATATCATCGGACAGGATGAGATGGAGTATCATCTTGAATATCGTCCAGCCACGCACGAACAGCCACCTGGGAGATGATTTCTCACCACCCCCACGTCCGCCTGCCTTATCTAACGCCAACCGTCGGGCAGAGGCAAGAAGGACAGGTGCAGCCATGATTCTCCCCAAGGACCGCGACCCTCGCTTCATCACGATCCGCCGCGGCGGGACGCTCACGGATTTGGACCATCAGCTTCTCGCCTTGTGGGCGGCCGCGTGCGCCGAGCACGTTCTGCACCTCTTCGAGTCGGTGCAGCCCTCGGACCTGCGGCCCCGCCAGGCGATCGAGCAGGCTCGGGCATGGGCGCGCGGCGAGATCAAGATGTCTCAGTCCCGCACGGCAGCCGGCCATGCGCAAGCCGCTGCGCGGGATCTGTCCGGTGCCGCGAGGCATGCGGCGTTTGCCGCCGGGCAGGCGGCGGCGGTGGCGCATGTCGCCGCACACGAGCTCGGTGCTGCAGCCTATGCCATCAAGGCCGTGCGTGCGGCTGCCCCTAAAGGTGAGGGGGAGCGCGCTGGCCGGCTCGAGTGCCAGTGGCAGCGCGAACAGCTGCCGGAAGCGATTCGCGAGCTTGTTCTGGACGACCAGCGGCTCAGAAACGACATCTGCTGGTCGGTGTTCGACTGCTGACATGCCGTTAGCGCACGCCAGCACTGCCCAACACAGTGTGTCCCGGACGGCTGGGACTTGTATTAGACCGATAGGAACAGAGCAGGTATGATGAAACCGAATGTGCATTACGAAAAGATGATAACAATCAAAAATGGTGAAGACGTTACACTGCGCACAGAATATGTAGGCGCAGAAGAATACATCGATTTTTTACGACGCAGCGATCTTGGCAAACAGTATCCAAAAGAAGATTTTCAGCAGCGGGTCTCTGACCTTGTCGGGAACATTCAAATCAGCCTGATAGCAAGGAACGAACAATCTCAGATCGTTGGAATATGTTTTGGATTAACCGACTTTGCCTACTGGCTAATGATTACAGACCTGGGCACCGATCGAACCTACGAAAAACAGGGACTGGGAAAAGCCTTGATGGAAATTGCCCACGAAATCGCAGGGGGTGAAAACAAAATAATTGTATTCGCCTATGCAAACGAAAACGCTATCCCGTTTTATAAGAAAATCGGGATGAAAGAAGCCAGGTCTATGATGATAAAAGACAATATTGCATATACCGAGTTTGTCGTAGAATGAAATAACAGCGGCTGGCGCAGCGTTTCTTTTAAAAGCAAGGAGCCTGGCGCAACCCGAAAACGCCTGACAATAAAAGGAAGAAATGGACAACTTAATCGTAAAAACGATTTTAGGCTTTATGTTTTTGATGTTGGTTTTGGGGCTTGCCCTCTTCCTTTCAGCCGGATCCTTGAACTTCTGGCAAGCCTGGGTTTACCTGGCAGTTTTTGCAGCTTGTACAATCCTTATCACTTTATATTTGATAAAAAAGGATCGAGAGTTATTGGCTGGCCGTGTCCAGGCAGGGCCAATTGCTGAAACCCAAAGAACTCAGCAAATTATCCAAAGTCTGGCCAGCCTCTTTTTCATTGGCATCTTTATCGTCCCCGGATTGGACTTTCGATTTGGCTGGTCAAACGTGCCGCCGCTCATGAGTTTGATTTCCGATGGGTTTGTGGCCATTGGGTTTTACATCGTCTTTCTCGTATTTCGAGAAAACAGCTATACCAGGGCAACGATCGAGGTATCCGCTGAGCAAAACGTGATCACCAGTGGACCCTACGCTGTTGTTCGTCATCCTATGTATGCGGGAGCTATGCCTTTACTCGTCTTTACCCCAATTGCGCTGGGGTCATGGGCGGGGGTTCCAATCTCCATACTGTTAATTCTCATCATTGTGGCAAGATTGCTTGATGAGGAGAGATTTCTAAAAGCAAACTTAAGTGGCTATGAAGAATACTGTCAGAAAGTGCGTTACCGTCTTTTGCCTTTAATTTGGTAAAGTGGTAAATACTACCCACCAGCCCTCATCACCCTTGGCAGGGTGCTGCGCGACGGATAACACAAGCCGTTGGGCAGCTTTGTATTAAGTTTAGAGAATCATATACTAGGAAAGCCCACAGCCGTCTCCGCCAATGATAAGATTTTTTATCTCAGATAATGGCTTCTTATAGAAAATTAGAATCAAGGCAATGACCCAGCAAGGAGTTGACGATGGAAATTGCAATAATGGCAGTGGTTCGGTTACTAGCTATTTTCTTTAGGCGCAGTACGGCGTCGCCGTGGCTAATTCGTGGCCTCCTGGCAGGGTTCATTGTGGGGATAACTGCTCTCATAATAGGTTTAGTGAATTAGCCGTGAATACAGGGGAACCGTGGCTAAACATGCTCAGGTGACGCTGGAAATCGGACCGAAAGGCAAGTATGAAGGTTGGAGAAGCAGTCTAACAACGCGTCCAGCGGACGGCGGGGTTCGCCGGTTTTTCCGTTTCCCGGCTTTTTCTACTGAGTTGCTGGAAATGTTCACTGATGGGCGCTTACCGTAAGTAGAGAAAGATCGAAACCACCGGATTCCGGGTGACACATACGTCACCCGGAATCCGGCATTTAATGGATGCTTACGTTGGAATAATTTAGTGGTCGTGGCCGTCGATCGGTCCGCGGATCTCACCGCCCGGAAAATCGCCTGGTCCCGTGTTGGCAGGGGCTACGCCATCGTTGGTGTGCACGTTGACATAGGCATTCCCGGATTCAATTGCTGCAATCAATTGTTCGAGGGTCGTGATCCCGGTGGCACCCTGGTTGATCAGATTGGCTGAGGTGATCGTCCCTTCCGCTATGGGACCCTGGATCCTGCCCTGCCCAAGCGGTCCTGCCCCTGGAGTAGTACTCGGATAGAGCCACACCGCAATCGGCCCGTTGACTCCAGCGGGGCCAATATGGATATGAGCCTGAAAGACATTCTCGATGTTCGCGACGATGAGCTTGTAAGATAATTCACTCCCGTCTGGGCTTAGCTGGAAGATCGCCTGCCCCTGGGCACTCGTTTCGATAACGACCCCGGCGGGTGGCACTTCGTTGTCTCCCTTGAGATGGGTCCGGTAATTGGCCACAGCCGCCCGGGCGATTCCCGCCGTAGCGAACAGGGCTACTAAGACAAGCAAAACGGTTTTGTTGATCTTTTTCATGCACGGCTCTCCTTTGGGGTTAAAGTGTAGGACTTCTTTTTTTATATACGCAAACTAGCCCTAAACGGATTTATCTGTTCCTTCCTCTGTGGCTTGATCCTCAACCCGGATGACGTGATGAAGAATCAACTGAATCGTGTACAACCTCGCTGGTATTGCGGAAGTCACTATTTCAAATCGACGTTTTTCAGCTCCGGATACTTCTAAACTACCGAATCTAAAGAAATCAGCCCCAGGTCTGAGTTTGCCTCAAACCAGGGGCTGATTGATTTCGCATCGAAGCTCAACTTCGCC
>JAICRQ010000585.1 GCA_025966435.1 Anaerolineales bacterium
ACTTGCTGTTTTTGGTCACCCAGCGGCAGGGGACTGTGGGCACCACATACCGTGAGGCCGAGCTCGCTAAATAATTTGGCAGCCGAAGCGGGCGAGCCGCCAAACATATTCGCGGTTTCCACGCCGATATAACCGATGTCGGCAATTTCGCGAATCGTGCCTTCAAAATCCTGAGCCAACCGATCGCGAATCGTATACAGTTGTAGGGCAATTGGGGTTGTTATCATTTCAGTCATCGGGCTATTTTACACAATGACCCGATTTAGAGCGAGCTATAAACAAGAGCAGAAAACACGGACTTAGGTCCAATCCGTCAGATAAACGTTGCTGGTGCCGCTTTGATTGGATGTGAACACTACGTGCCGCCCATCTGGTGAGAACGATGGATGTGGATGGCAGCGTTGGTCGTCCCCGAAGCGATAGGAGTCATGACGGCACAAGACTTCATATTCCTGGCGATCATCTATTAATTGGACTTTGGAAATACAGCCTGTATGTGCCTCGCCGTCGGTGACCATCGTTGTCCCGTTGGGGTGTAAATTGTAATGTGCATAGGCGCGCCCAGGCGTGTTGTGATGGAATTTGTGATATTGCGAGCCGTCGGGTGAGCACCAGCCGCAGAAACCGTTGGACTCTTCACTCTCCGAGCCACCGTGAAAACAGATACGCTGCCCATCGGGGCTCCAAAATTCGTGCTGATACCATTCGTCCGTGCTCTGGCCCGGTAGTGGAGCGAAGTGTCCTGTCGCTGCGTTCAACAGCCACATCCGGTCGGGGGCACGGCTGTATTCATGACAGAATAAGATGAGATCGGGATCGCGTGGATTAATCAAAACGTGGTTGATCCAGAACTTCTCCTGCCGCAGGATTTCCTCTGCACGACCGGTGGCGGCATCGACGCGGAGAATCGTGCTGGTGGTCTTATGATAAAAAGGGTCGTCCACACTGAAGTGTTCTCCAGCGTACGCTCGCCGCGAACCTTCCAGAAAGAGGTCTTCACCCCAGGTGGCGAAGACCAGAGTCGTTCCATCCGCATTGGCGTGCAAAATGGAGGGGCGGAGATCGGCTGGTAACGTGAGCAACCGCCGTGCGCGCAGGCTTTCGATCTCAACCGCGTAGAGGTCTGTTCCTTCGAAATAGAAAACTTCCCGCCCTCCAGAGCCAATCGCAGCCAGACAAGCCCCGGCGCCGCGTACCGCTTCGGTGAAGGGCCAGTATTCAGCACGGACCGGGCGCGTGTCGGTCAGTTGAACGATCTCTCCCGAGTCAAGTTGCAGGCGAAACAAATTGCTCAACCCGGTGCGTTCCGAGAAGAAGATCAGATAACGTCCATCCGGCGTGACGGCAGGGTTGTAGAAATAGGGATGATAATCTTCGGCGGGGGAGTCCGTCAGTTGTGTGACCTGGCGACCTGTTTGTGAATCGCGATAGGTTCGCCGCTCGGAGGGATAGCGTGTGCCAACTGCCACACAGCCCCCTATTGTTGCAGGAATTGGCGGTAATGCGTTTCCCCCGGCACACCCAGCTGCGAGATGACGCCATCCCGTTCATAACGCTGCTTACAGCGTTCCAGCGCCTGGCGGTCAACCGTCACGCCCAACCCGGGAGCATCGGGAATGGGAACAGCATTGGCATGGGGTTGAATCAGTTCAGCGACCACGTCGTCTGCATACCAGCGGAAGAGCGACTGCCCGGGCTGCGAGAGGTAGGGAATGGCGGCGGCAAGCTGCATGTAGGCGGCGGTGCCCACAGCGGTTTCACCGCTATAAAACCAGAAGCCAACTCCCATTACTTCGCAGGCGGAAATAAACTTCATGGTTTCGCGCAGACCTCCGAGCGTCATGACGTTCAATACAAACGTATCCGGTACACCTAACTCCACTGCCAGACGCAGGTTTGGGAGGTGGCTGGAAAACGGAATGGCGCTGTGCTGACGGAGTTTTGCCATATCGTGAAATGTTGGCGCCGGGTCTTCGATGTTGGCAATGTCAAACGGCTCGAGCCGTCTTAGCGCCTTGCGCGCGGTGTTGAGCGGCCAGGAATTGTTCGCATCCAGGCGCAGGGTGGCATCGGGTCCGATGGCGGCGCGGACCTCCTTCACCATCTCGATTTCGGTATCCAGATCCAACACGCCGACTTTGCCCTCAAAGCTCGTCGAACCATACTGCTCGCGCATCCTGGCGCAGTATCGGGCTACCTCCAGCGGCGTGGACGCGCCCGGCTCGGTCGCGCTCGGCAAGAGCAGGGCAAAGTATTCTGAGAACCCGATCTCACGCCGTACCGGACCGCCCAACAGGGAATAGACCGGCACGTTGAGTACCTTGCCTTTGATATCCCACAGCGCCAGCTCGAGACCGCCGAAGGC
>JAICRQ010000208.1 GCA_025966435.1 Anaerolineales bacterium
GGGCGCCAGGGCAATCGCTACATTACCTGGTTTGGAGCGTTCCTGCAAAGCCGCTATGACACGGCGAAGAGTCACTTCCAAAACATAAATGGCGCGATGGCGAATGCCTCTGTGCATTTCGATTGCACCTGCACGCAATCGAATGTATACGCCTATGTATATCGCAATCAGCCCTACAATATTTATCTCTGTGGCGCGTTTTGGAGCGCTCCTGCCACGGGCACCGACTCGAAGGCAGGGACGTTAGTCCATGAGATGAGCCACTTCGCGGTCGTGGCGAATACGGAGGACTGGGCTTACGGCCAACAGGCTGCGCGCAACCTGGCGAGCAATAACCCCAGCCAGGCTGTTACGAATGCAGATAACCACGAGTACTTTGCCGAAAACACACCGCCGGCGGAACCGCCGGTGGGCGATAGCTTTGAACCCGACAATAGCTCGGCACAGGCAAGGACGATCAATGCGGGGGCGACGCAAACCCACAGCATTGCTCCGTCCACCGATGTGGATTGGGTCCAGTTCCAGATCAACAGTCTTTCTTCGGTCGTCATTGAAACTTCGGGAAACCCGGGCTATGACACGCGCCTGTGGCTCTACAACAACAGCCTGGCTCAGCTGGCTTTTAACGATGATAAGGGCGAGTCCCTTTATTCCCGCATCAGCGTTTGTCTGCCTGCTGGGACTTATTACGCCAGGGTGGACGATTTCAATAACAACCACGAGATCCCCGCGTATACGCTGTCTCTGCGCACGAGTACGAGCTGTGTGAACGTCAACCTGGCGGGCCAACTGACCGGACGGTTCGGTCTCCTGTCCGGCTCCAGCACCCGGCTCAGCGTTACCGGCGCAGACGGCGGACCCGTCCAACTGAGCAGCACCGGACCGGCGAAGATCGTTGGCGCAGAGCGCATGATCTACAGAGTTCAGGGCGTTCACACCAGTTACTCGGAGCTGATGGGCCTGCCAAGTCAACTCGTGGATACCACATACTGGTTACCCTGGTACAACAACGTCGGTCTGGATTCGCAGTTGCGCTTTGCAAACGTCAGTAACGCCACAGCCTCTGTGCACGTCTACATCGGCGGGCAGGAAATGCTGGGCAGTCCCTTCTCCCTGGCTGCCGGTGCAAGCAGACGGGTGAGCTTCCCCGGCATCGACAGCGGCCCGGTACAGATTGTCAGCGACCGGGACATCGTGGCTGCCGAGCGCGTGATCTACAAGGTCAATGGCATCCAGACAAGCTATTCGGAGATCATGGCTTTGCCAGACAGCCAGTTGAACACCACATACTGGCTGCCCTGGTACGACAACGTGACCCTCGATAGCCAGCTGCGCTTTGCCAATGTCGGCAGCTCCGCTGCGACCGTGCGCGTTTACATTGGCGCACAGGAAATGCCGGGCAGTCCCTTCTCCCTGGCTGCCGGCGCAAGCAGACGGGTGAGCTTCCCGGGTGCGAACGGTGGACCGGTGAGGATCGTCGGGACTCAGAACATTGTGGCGGCCGAGCGTGTGATCCTCAAGGTCAACAATGCACCCACGAGCTTTTCCGAGATGATGGCACTCCCCAATAGCCAGGTGAATACCATGCACTGGCTGCCCTGGTACAACAACGTCGGGCTGGTTTCGCAGCTGCGCATTGGAAATGTGTCCAACTCCACTGCCACCGTGCATGTCTACATCGGCGGCGTGGAAGTGGCAGGCAGTCCGTTCACAATTGCCGCCAGTTCCAGCACGCGCAGGAGCTTTGCTGCCAATAATGGCCTGGTGCAGATCGTGAGCAATCAGAATATTGTTGTATCGGAGAGCGCGATCTACCGCGTCAACAACGTGAACACCGGCTACTCCGAGATGATGGCGCTTCCCAACAGCCAGTTGAGCACTACGTACTGGCTGCCCTGGTACAACAACGTCGGACTCGATTCGCAGCTCAGGTTTGGCATTCCGTAGAACGAGCACCGCTTTTCTAAGGGGTGTCTTCTTATGGACATCCCGGTGGCTGCTACCACCGGGATGTCTCTTTTGTTATTGCAGGAAGATGGAGCATATTGTGTGATAGTCCCTCCGGTGGATCACCACCCGGGTCCCAGGAGGTATACTACGCAAAGTCAAGGCGTACTTATTAATAAGCTGACAGAGGCAATCATGCAAACAAAACAACAATTCATACAATCTCTTTTTTCCGTTGGTATTATTTTCATCCTGATCGTCTCCGCGTTTTCCCCATCCACTTCCTATGCACAGGGAGTTGGGGGACTTCGGCGCGAGGTCAACCCGCAAACGGGCAGGGTCAGCTTTCTGCTCCCGGAAGGTGGAGACGTCCTCCCGGCGGGGCAGGCGTTGAGCGGCATGTCCCTCGCCGAGCGCCGCGGCGACCCGGCAATGGCTCTTGCGCAGCGCTTTGGTGGCGAGTTCGGACTCAACGACCCGAGGCGCGAGCTGGTGGAAACGCGCAGGGAAGAGTTCCGGGACGGTCGTCTCAAAGTCCGTTACCAGCAGAGCTACCAGGGCATTCCCGTGATGGGTGGGGAGCTGATCGTCCACACGAACGAGCAGGGCGATCTCTACTCGATCAACGGGGAGGTCGGGAGGGGTCTTTCCCTTCCCACTGAGCCCACCGTCCAGGCGGAACAGGCAGAGCGTTCCGCACTCCAGGCTGTGGCGAAGTGGTACCAGAAAACACCAGACGACTTGAGTATTTCCCAGGCAGAGCTATGGGTCTTCGACCCAAGTCTGCTCATGCCGAGTATGCGCTCGCCCGAACTGGTCTGGCGCATGGAAGTAATCGCCGTGGATCAAAAGCTTCCCATCCGGGAACTGGTGCTGGTCAATGCGATCCGCGGGAACATCAGCCTGCACTTCAACCAGATCGATACAGCCTGGGTTTCCCCATCCTCCATCGGGTCAGATACAGCAGAAGCTCCACAGCAGGTTGAAAACACCTCTCAGGCGGCCACCTTAACCGCGGACGTCGCGACGTACACCGCCGGAAACGGGACGTCGCTGCCCGGCACGTTCCTCTGCGCCGAAACGCAGCCCGCCTGCACGAACGGAGCAGACATCCACGCCGATAAAGCTCACACGTATGCAATCGGCACCTACAATTTGTTCGCCACGCAACACGGGCGGGACAGTTACGATAACGCCGGCGCACAGCTCATCTCCACCGTGCACTATGATGTGAATTATCAGAATGCGTTCTGGTCTGGCACGCAAATGGTCTACGGCGATGGCTATGGCTTTGCCCTGGCAGACGACGTCGTCGCACATGAGCTGGCACATGGTGTCACGCAGAACGAGTCCAACCTGTTTTACTTTTACCAGTCTGGCGCGATCAATGAGTCCTTCTCCGACTTGTGGGGCGAGTATTACGATCAGACTAACGGTCAGGGCGATGACAGCGCGGGCGTTGCCTGGCAGATCGGCGAAGAGATCGGCGGCTATGGGGCTATCCGCGATATGCGCGAACCGGGGAACTACGAACAGCCCGATAAGATGTCCAGCGAACTCTATTTTCAGGATACGTTCGACAACGGCGGCGTGCACTATAACAGCGGCATCAATAACAAGGCCGCGTACCTGATGGTCAACGGCGGCATCTTCAACGGCAGGACAGTCTCTGCCCTCGGATGGACGAAGACCGCGGCGATCTACTATGAGGCGAACACGAATCTTTTGTCTTCCGGGGCAGATTACTCCGATCTCTACTTCGCCCTCCAGACCGCCTGCTCCAACCTGGTCGGGCAGAAAGGTATCACCGCGGCGAACTGCATCGAAGTCAAGGACGCCATCGAGGCGGTAGAGATGAATACTCAGCCTGCGCCGGACTTTAACACCGATGCTCCTTACTGTGACACCGGCGACCCCGCCTTCTTCTTCAGCGACAGTCTGGAATCCGGGCTCGGCAACTGGACCCTCCAGAATGGAAGCAAAGTCCGCTGGCAGGTGGACTCGATCGATGGACCGTATGCCCATTCTGGAAATCACTCACTATTTGCCGACGACATTCCGGAAGAAATCACGGATGCCAGTGCCCGGCTGAAAACGCTGCAGATCCCCAACAACGCTTATCTTCATTTTGCACATGCCTACCAATTTGAATCGTTCTCATTCCTGGGAGACTTCGACGGCGGCGTTTTGGAATACAGCACCAACGGTGGCTCTTCCTGGCAGGATGCTGGCTCGTTGATAGAGAGCAACGGCTACAAAGGGACAGTCGCCACGGGCGGCGGCAACCCGATTGAAGGGCGTTCCGCGTTCGTGGGCTCCAGCCATGGCTATATCAGCACCCGCCTGGATCTGGCATCGCTCGCTGGCGAGACCGTGACCTTCCGCTGGCGCATGGGGCTCGATTTCATCGGTTCCGGTTCCTTCCTGGAGTCGCCTTCCGGCTGGTGGCTGGACGATGTGAGTCTATACACATGCGGGGACTTGCCTGTTGTCTTCAACAGGATCTCTCCATCGGAGGGAAGCAACGGGGTGGGTCTCAGCACCACGCTATCCTGGAACAGTAGGTCCTCGGCTACGTATTACCAGTATTGCTACGACATCATCGACGACAACCAGTGCAACCGCACTTGGAGCAGCCCGCTTACCACGACCTCTGCCCAGGTCACGAACCTGGGTGCGAACACGAAATACTACTGGCAGGTGCGCGCCGTCCATCCAGGCGGCACCACACAGGCGAACAACCAGGAGTGGGGAAGCTTCACCACCACGTCCACACTGCCATCAGGTGCCGCCGGCATCGAGACCTTCGTTGGCACGACCCGCATGGGAAAGTACTCTCTCGGAGGTGGGCAAAGCCTGCGTGAAAGTTATCCTGGGCTGAATGATGGACCGGTGAAGCTCCTCGCTACCAATAGTGTTCCATTGCTGCCGGCAGAGCGCGTGATTTACACGGTTAAGGGAGTGCAGACCAGCTTCTCGGAAATGATGGGCCTGCCAGATAGCCAGTTGGATACCACATACTGGCTGCCCTGGTATAACAATGTCGATCTGGATACTCAATTGCGGATTGGAAATGTAAGTAACTCCAACGCAACTATTCAAGTCTTTATCGGCGGGCAGCAGATGCCTGGCAGTCCCTTCACGTTGGCGCCCGGCGCGAGCACGCGCAAGAGCTTCCCCGGGATTAATAGCGGACCGGTGGAGGTCGTGAGCAATGTCAAGATCACCGTCGCAGAGCGTGTGATTTACACAGTTCAGGGAGTGCAGACGAGCTTCTCGGAGATGATGGCGCTTCCGGACAGCCAAGTGGACACCACATACTGGCTGCCCTGGTATAACAACGTCGATCTGGATACACAACTTCGCTTTGCCAATGTAAGTCCCTCAACCGCCACCGTGCACATCCGCATTGGCGGGGTGGAGGTCAATGGCAGTCCCTTTACCCTGGCAGCAGGCGCGAGCACGCGCAAGAGCTTCCCCGCTATTAACGACGGACCGGTGGAGATCGAGAGCAATGTGAAAGTCATAGCCGCGGAGCGCGTCATCTATAAAGTTCAGGGAGTGCAGACGAGCTTCTCGGAGATGATGGCGCTGCCAAACAGCCAACTGGACAACACATACTGGTTGCCCTGGTACAACAACGTGGGTCTCGATACCCAGCTTCGCTTTGCAAATGTGGGCAGCGCAACGGCGACTGTGCATGTCTACATCGGCGGGCAGGAAATGAACGGTAGTCCCTTCACATTAGCTCCGGGAGCCAGTACAAGGAGAAGTTTTGCGGGCATCGACGACGGACCAGTGGAGATCGTCAGCAACCAGAATATCGTTGCCGCCGAGAGAACGATTTATAAGGTACAAGGTCTCCAGACCAGCTTCTCAGAAATGATGGGCTTGCCGGATCACCTGCTGGACACAATCTACTGGCTGCCCTGGTACAACAGTGTCCATCTGGATACGCAACTGAGGTTTGGGGTACCATAGTAGTCATAGGCGAAAGAAACACAGAGCATCCCAAAGGCAAAACCTTCGGGATGTCAACTTAAATACAGATGGGGGTTATGAGCATGAACTAAGTAGGGATAATCAGACAAAGCTTGATTAGGATCTTGTCTATTCATTTTCTATTGATTTTGAACCTCTATGAATTAGTGCTTGTAATTCAGTTTCAAATTTCATATAATAGAATTGCAGCAGCGGATGGACAAATTCATACTTAACGGCTGGGATACTTAAGCAAAGTTACACAAGAAACAGACTGAAACGGTCAAAAGAGAGAGGCAACCCAAACTTAACTCTCACCAAAGAAAGGGGCTCACAATGTTTTCACGAAGTGTTCTGCTAAACGCAGTGTTCCTCATTGCAGCATGTCTATTGGCTGCGTGTGGTTCGCGTGCAGCGTCACCCCAGTGAATGAAATTCTGGCAAA
>JAICRQ010000172.1 GCA_025966435.1 Anaerolineales bacterium
CTGTACCTGAGACGACGACGATTCCCCAGCCTTCCTCCGACCCCGCGATCAACCCAGGCACCGAATCATTGACGAATTTATAAGGTGCGCCAAGACTCAGCCGATCGATCACGGACGCCGTGGCTTCCGTCTCGGAAGGCCAGTCGTAGCCCGCCACACCAAACCCAGCTCCCGCGATCTGTTCCTTTTTCAAGCCTGCGCTGCGCAAGGACTGTTCCAACCCCTCATACATGGACTGGAACATGCCGTCGTATCCCACCGATTCGTGGTTGGCGGGTCCGCTCTCGCCGAAGCCAAGGGCGCGGCCCGTTTCGTCTGCGATCAGTGTGTGAGTCTTGGTAGCGCCCAGGTCGGCGCCGAGGTAATAGCGCATATAAATTCATCAATAAAGGGGCGGCCTATCGGGTCGCCCCTTTTTATGGGTTAGTTCCAAAACTGGGGCAGATGCTCTTTGTGGGTTTCCAGCAGATCATCGAGCACTGCCTGCACCTTATCTGCTTTTGGTCCCAGAGGATGTGCCAGCAAAGCTTGGTATGCGGCTTCTCGGTCTCCGTGCACGGCCGCCTCCACCGTCAGCAGCTCGTAGGCTTTGACGTTTGCGATCAAACCAAAGCAGGATGGGGGCAACGGTTCTGTAGGGATGGGCGTAATACCGCTCTTTTTCACCATCGAAGGAATTTCCAGCACCCAATCGGCGGGCCACTCCCTGACGGCCTCGCCGTTCCGGATGTTGACCACGTGAGTCTCACTCAGATCGTTGTAGTGCGCGTTTAGCAATTGGGTAGCAACAGTGGAGTAATAGGCGCCGCCGCGCTTCATGAGGTCCGCGGGAGGATCTTTCAGATTCGGGTCAGCGTATTCGCGCAATAAGTCTTTCTCGACTTCGATAACTTCTTCTGCGCGGGAGGGCGGCCATTTCTCCTGAGATTTCAACTTCTTATCTGTGTGATAGAAATATTGAAGGTAATAGTTGGGGATCATCCGCAGGACTTCGATGGTGCGCGGCTCCCATTCCGGCTCAGATTGGCTCTTAAGATCTTCGATAAAGCCACCAATCACTTGCGGCCAGACGTCTTCACCGTCAATCGTAAAGCCGCGGTGCCATGAGAGATGGTTCAATCCGAGAGTCTTTAGCTCGGTGTGGTTGGGGTCGATCTTTTTGCCTGTCGCCTTTTCCAGGCTCTCGATGATATGCATTTTTGTGGTGATCGGCACGTTGCAGACACCCACTGCCGGGACGTCCGAGGCATATTGGCTCAATGCCTGAGTCACGAGACCGGCGGGGTTTGTGAAATTCACCAGCAGTGTGCCGGGTTTGGCAACTTCGCGGATATCCTTGGCGATTTTCAAGATAACCGGAATTGTCCGCAGGGCTTTCGCCATCCCACCGACGCCGGTCGTTTCCTGCCCGATCAAGCCGTGCCGCAGGCCCAGATACTCATCGCGGCGGCGCGCTTCCATGTGCCCGACGCGCAATTGCGTGGTCACATAGTCTGCATCCTGGACAGATTCTCTCTGGCTTGTGGAGAGGATGACTTTGAAAGGCGAGCCTTTGGCTTCCACCATGCGCTGGGCGAAACTGCCAACGACCTTTAGTCGCTCCTCATCGATGTCCATTAACCAAAGTTCATCAAGCGGAAATTCCGCTACCCGTGCCAGGAAGCCATTGACGAGCTCCGGAGTATAGGTCGACCCACCGCCAATGACCGCCACTTTGAGCATCTTACTTATCGACTCCGGTAATGACAATCCCTTGCACAAAGAATCGTTGTGCCACCATGAACAGGATCAACGGCGCGATCAGAGCCATTAACGCGCCTGCCTGAATCAACTGCGGTTGTTGCCCGTAAATGCCGTTGAAATTTGCCAGGGCAACAGAAATCGGCCATTTATCGCGTGCAGTCGAAAGATAAATGAGGGGTCCAAAGTAATCATTCCAGGCAAAGACGATGTGAAATACGGTCACGGCCATTAGCGCCGGATACGACTGCGGAATGATGACAGACCACAGCACCCGGAACGGACTGGCACCGTCGATCATGGCTGCTTCGTCGAGCTCCCGTGGCAACGTCATAAAATATTGACGTAACAGGAATACATTGTACGCATTGGCGAAGAAGTGGGGAACAACCAAAGGGAGCCATGTACCGAGCCAGCCGATTTTCTGGAAGAAGGTATAGGTTGGGATAATAGTTACGGCAAAAGGCAGGAAGATGGTTGCAATCAACACGATGAATAGAAAATCGCGTCCCGGGAAACGGAATCGAGCGAAACCAAATGCCACGAGCGTGCAAGAGATCAACGTGCCGATCATAGTCACAATGGCGTAAAAGGTAGTATTCCACAGCAGCCGCGGCATATCAATCGTATCCCAAACCCTAATGTAGTTCTCCCACGTGGGCGAAAAAACCCAGGGGCGATCCAAGGCGCGCCATGAAACGTTACAGGTAAATTCGCCTGCTGCAAGATTGTTGGGGTCCATAAATACGCTTTGCTGGCGGCCCTTTTTGACAATCGCCAGATTATTCACAGATGTATCACCCGGATTGGCACCATCACAGGCAGACATGGGTACGAGGAACATTTCCAACGTCTCGCCATTGTGTTCGTACGTTGTGGGTTTGGCAGGCCAAATGGGTGCTCCCAGCTGGGATATCTGTCCCTGGGTCTTCAGAGAAGTAAATATCATAAACAGAAAGGGTGCCAGGAAAATGACCAAAATGGCGATGGTGAGGCCTGTTACAAACGAAATATTGATGCCTTTTCGGAACTTATGAGTCAGCGAGCGGTTTACAGTAATGGCTTGCCGGCTTTGTTCTAGCGGTTGTGTTAATTCTTTGTTAGCCATTGTCTCAGCTCCTTGATTCCCCGGCATAGTACACCCAATACTTTGCCGTACCGAATAAAATGATTGTCACCACCAGGATCACGGCAAAAAGGAACCAGGCAAGCGTTGAGCCATACGACATATCCTGGAAGGTAAAGAATGTTCTGTACAGGTATAAGTTATAGAAATAAGTTGCCCCCCCTGGCCGGCCTGTGCCCTGGTTGACCACCAGCGGCACCAGGAAGTATTGGAATAACCCGACGATGCTCAGCACAAGGTTGTAAAAGATGACCGGTGAGATCATAGGGAAAGTAACTTTCCAGAACGTTTGCCAGCCATTTGCGCCATCCACTTTTGCGGCATCATAAAGTTCGGTAGGGACGCCCTGCAAACCTGCCAGCATGATCAACATGGCATTCCCGATCCCCCAAATTCCCATAATGACATACGTAGGATACACCCAGTTAACATCGTTCGCCCAGGTGGGAACACTCTCTTTCGACATGCCCAAAGCGATCAATGTTCGATTGATCCAGCCGCTTTCCGGGTTGAGCATTCCTCCCCAAATGAAAACTGCTGCAACGAAAGGAACAATGTAGGGCATATAAAAAAGGCTTCGAAAGAACATTTGCCCCTTAAGATGTTTATTATTCATCAATACGGCAATCCCCAAAGGCAGGAAAATACCAATAGGCAGGGCAAAGAGACCGAACTTAATTGTGACCCAGAGTGACCCGGGTGTCGTGCCGGTGCTCCATACCTGAGGATCCTGAAGCAACCGTTTATAGTTATCCAGCCCGACAAAGTCTGGCGCGCTCAAAATTCCGTCAGTGATCTTCAGGTCTAGGAAGCTGAAGAACAATGTCGCCAGCATGGGAATCAGAGTAAATGCCAAAAAGCCAAAGATCCAGGGAGAGAGGAACAACATCCCCAGCCTGGCTTCACGGCGTGCCAGTGGCGTAAGATTGCGGAGTGACTTTACCGTTGGCAATACTTTTCGAATATTTGAAAGCTCTTCAAGCATGGGGTGTTTCCTTTCCTAATAGATGGTTCCGGTGGGCCAACTCGCAGTTGACCCACCGGAATTATACAACGTACTGTTTTACTCGTTATAGATGGTGTTCAGATCGTCAACCAATTTCTGGAACTCGGCTTCGAAATCAAGGTCCGGAGTGTTGTTCATCAAGTCCAGGAAGGTAGCGTAACGCTGGTTGGCTTTGATAGAATTGGGATGATATTGCTCAGAACTGGGGGTATCGGGGTAGGCAAGACCCTGAACGAAGACGTTCCAGCTTTCCTCTGTGACGAAGGGATAATCTTGGCTCTTCTGATCGAAGAAAGCCTGAGTCTTTTCGGGAACGGCAGGCATAGCGCCATAGACGGGCAGCAATTTGTCCGCGCCGGTGGTGATCAGATAGCTCAAAACCTCAAAGGCTTCGTTGGGGTTCGGGGTGCCTTTCCAGATGCGGAAAGTGTCGGCGTCCACACGGCCGCTGACTTCACCGTTTGCGCCAATGGGTTGAATGGCAAGCTGGAATTCATTTCCGGCATCGCGGAATTCGCCCAAGCAGCAGGTGTACCAGGTTTGGGTCAAGCCCATTGCAGCTTTACCGGAGTTGAAGACGTTGCCAGCGAGGAATTCCGGTGAACCAGCCAGGGGTCCATTGGCAATGAAGGGTTGATCACCCCACATGCCATCGTAGTACCACTGGAAACCTTCCTTCCAGCTATTGGGGATAGTGGCTTCATAACTGCCCTTGGCATCGCCGGAGTAAATCGGGGCTGCGCCACCATAGAATGTGCCAATGGACTGGATGGACTGCCACTGGGGAACATAACCCACTTGAACGATCTGGGTTGGGTCAAACTCGGGCATGGTTGCATCATTGCCGTTTACATCCACGGTCAGGATTCTGGCGAGTTCGGTGATGGTTTCCCAGTTCCAATCGCGCTCGGTACCATCAGGCATGACATACTTCTCGCCGTACACCTGGGGCGGATAATTAAGGCCCGCTTCATCAAACAGGGCAGGAACGTAATACATCGCACCAGGGAACACGGCAAAGGGCAAACCTACCTGTCCTTCTTCCGTCTGGTAGAACTTGACTAGCGCGGGATCGAAGATCGAAGTGTCAAACCCGGATGATTCGATGTAAGGCGTCAGGTCGAGCCACTGGCCGAAGAAGTCGTTCGAACCGCCCCAGCCCACGGGTCCCACGATATCGGGGCCGGCGCCAGAAGCGATCTGCGTGGACAACACGTCCCGAGCGCTGTTGAACGGAACGATCTCGAGGATCAATTGAATTCGATCCTGGGAGGCGTTGAAATCGGCTACAACTTCTTCCTGCGTTTCAATCTGCGGTGCATCGGTGCCGGTGCCCAAGCCTACGAACCAGCGGATACAGACCTTGCCACCTTCGCACTCAGCCACGGGGTAGGGGGTCAGGGTGGGGGTTGCCGCGGGAGCTTCGGTCGCTCCGGGTTCTTCCGTTGCCGCAGGATCTTCTGTAGCTGCCGGTTCCGTTGCCGCGGGCTCGGTTGCCGCAGGTTCGGTCGCGGCCGGAGGCTGCGTCGCGGGAGCGCCGCCACCACACGCTGCTAGGACCATCGAGGCGACGATCAGCAGGGACAGCACGTACAAGAGTTTCTTCATGGTGAATTTTCTCCTCTACTTAAAGGTTTGATGAATAAAATTCGGAAACATTCGCAAAACAAGGGTACGGGTGGGGCGATCACCTCCTTTACGCGGTCTGGAATTCATGCCGGACAACCACACGAACGACGGAAAATAATTTCAGTAGGCAGGACGACCGCTCCATTCGAACTCTGGTTCTCCAGGAGCTCGAACAATCGCTCTGTGGCGATTCTGCCTACCGACTCTGTGGGGGCACGAACAGTTGTTAGAGGGGGGTTTAAGAAAGGGGCAAAACCGAGGTCATCAAATCCGATGACAGCCACATCATCGGGAATGCGATACCTATGTTCGTGCAGGGCTTTCAGGACACCGATGGCTGCATCGTCATCGCCGGTGAATACAGCATCGAACGCGACTTGCTTTCCGTTGCTCAGAAAATCATTCAAGACCTGGAAGGCGATATCGCGTTCGAATTCTCCATTCAGAACCAGTTTTTCATCAAAGGGGATTCCGTTCGCTGCCAGGGCAGATTTGTAGCCGTTTTCACGCCGGACGGAGTCTTCCTGGTGGAGCGGCCCCCGCATAAACAAAATACGGCGCTTCCCATGGACCTGGATCAGATGCTCCACCAGTTTATGGGTAATTTCTATGTTCTCAACGGTTACACTGGGAATGTCTAAATTCGGTGGGGATGTCCGGTGGACTAAGACCATTGGGAACCCGCTTGCGTTCAAATTTGCCAGATCCTCGTCAACCAGACCGTCTGAAAAAACCAGCAATCCATCCGTATTATGCGGACCAATCGGTGCGGGCATCGCATTGCGGCTGTTTGCATGATAAGTGGCGACGATCAGGTTATATTCTTTTTTGCGAACAACCGCTTCGACGCCATTCAGGAGAGGAACGAAGAAGTCATTATGAAGATTGTTGAGCAAAAGACCGATGACCCGGGTTTTGCGGCTTGCCAGGTTTCGAGCTGCAGCGTGGGGCACATACCGTAGCTCGGTCATGACCTGATTCAGCCGCTCGGCAACTTCAGCAGAAACCGGGGCATTGCGGTTAATAAAGCGGCTCACAGTGGCTACCGACACACCTGCCTGTCGAGCCACGTCACGAATTGTCACCGAGGAGGAACGCCGAGTCATCATTCTTATGTAACCGTTTACTGTAACCGTTTACATTATTTCATAAATTTACATGAGAGTCAACCAACGCTTTTCTTAAAAAATCTGTTAACATGCGTTTAACGCTACTCAGAGACAATATAAAGACTAATAGAATGTGGTGGGGCTGTAATACTGTCCGATAATTCGACCACACCAACGTTTTCCGCCCTGTGAGTTTGGTCAAACAGCCACACTTCTGCTGAAATTGACGTCTGATCGCTGATCCGGATAGGTTTTGTCTTCTCTTCAGAAGAAAGATTGATCACCAGAATCGTCAAGGCGCCATCTTCGTTGCGTGCGGCATAAATCGAAAGACCGGGGTCGTCAGAGGACGAATATACCAGCTCAGTTCCGAACTTTTTATATAACTGGTACGTGTAATAAGCCGGATATACATCAAACGGGCCAATGAGTCCCAAGCCGCCAAACCCCCCTTTTGCCGTGAGCGCCCATTCATTTGCCATAAAAACGTCATTTTTAATCATTCGCCCCAGGACATCGGCTAACCAGATGGCATTGTA
>JAICRQ010000439.1 GCA_025966435.1 Anaerolineales bacterium
TATGCCGGCGCGAGCCGCTCGGCAAGCATCGCCATCAGCGTGTGGTTACGCCCGCCACCGCCACTCACGATGACCTCATCAGGAAAAGCGGGCAAAAATGTCCGGTAGGCATGTTCGATCGATCGGACGGTTAGTGCCGTAAGAGTAGCAACGATATCGTTCGGGCTGAGGCCGCGCCGGATGGCTTGTGACCAGTATTCAGCCGCGCGCTGCGTACCGAATAACTCACGTCCAGTAGAGCGAGGCGGCGGTTGCTGAAAGAACGGTTCACCGAGCCACTCCATGAGCAGGGAATCATCTATATCTCCCTGCGCTGCCAGAGTGCCATCGTGATCGTAATTCCATGCGCCATCCGTCGCCAGTCGCGCCGCTTCGTCGATCAGCATGTTGCCAGGACCGGTGTCGAATGCGAAAACGCCATGAGTGGAACCGCTAAGTTCGCCAGGAAAATCTTTGTCTTTTTTTCGCGTTTCCGGCGCCCTTTGCGGTTCGGTATTTTTTTCAAGCGGCGGCAGGAATGTTACATTCGCAATTCCGCCGATATTCTGAGCGGCTCGAATCTTTGTAGGGTGTGAGAACAGCAACCAATCGACCAACGGGACCAGCGGCGCGCCCTGCCCGCCAGCCGCCATATCGCGCGTCCGGAAATTGCTTACCACTGGCACGCCCGTCAACTCGGCAATCAGGGCGGGTTCACCCATTTGCAGAGTCGAACCTGTCCCACCGCCAGTGGGCGGTTGATGCCACAGGGTTTGCCCATGTGAGCCAATCAGGTCAATCTCTGACATCGATAAACCCGCGTCGTGCACAGCCTCCAGCGCCGCGGCGCCAAAAGCCCGTCCAAGCGCGAAATTCAACCTGCACAAGCGATCCACGGAACCAGTTTCGGGGCGAAAGCAAGCAAATAACTCGGCGCGTAGTTCCGGGGCGAACGAGCGGCGAGAATGCCCAAGCACTTCCCATACCAACGATGGAGGCACACCTCCAAGTCGCACCACCGCTGCATCCACACCATCTGCCGAGGTGCCCGACATCAACCCGATGACAATCATCCCGCGTCCACACTTTCCACAATTGCCTGATGGATTTGCACACGCAAGGCGGCAATGCCGCGCTCCTCGCGCCCTCCATACACATCGTTGGTCAGCAGTGCAACCACCAGTGCGCGCGAGGGGTCAATCCACACGCATGTACCGGTAAAACCGGTGTGCCCGAACGTGGCAGTGCTGAACGGATTGCTACTGGCTTCAGGGTCAGGGCTCCACAACGCGAACCCCAGGCCGCGCCGCGTGCTTTCGAACTCTGCCTGCAAGCGGGTCATCTCGGCAATTGTTTCGCGCTGCAGCAGCGAGGCATCGAGAAAACTTTGCCCAAACGCTGCCACATCGCGGGCATGGGCGAACAACCCGGCGTGGCCTGCTACCCCTCCCAGCCGCCAAGCACTTTCATCGTGTACCTCGCCGACGATTCGACGCCCGCGCCATTTGCAGAGCTCGGTGGGAGCAATATTTTGCGTGGATTGGAGCGGGGCAGCTGGCTGGAAGTGAGCGCTCAATCCCAGCGGTTTGGTCACACGCTGGTAGATTGTCTCATCGAGCGGACTCCCTGCGAGCTTGCTTAGCGCCAACCCGAGCAGGATCAACCCGACATCGCTATACACCACACGCTCTCCGGTGGGAGAGGAGAAGAAAGTATCTAGCGCTAGCCGGATAGCAGACTCGGCATCGGGTTGGTCTTTAAAGGCGCGCCAGGCAGGCAGCCCAGAGTTATGCGTCAACAGGTTACGGAATGTGACCCGGCTGGCGTCTACGGTGCCACGCTGGTCCGTCACACTGACAGTTTTTCCCCAGTCAAGCGGGTTTTCGTACGGCTGAATCGGGCGCATCCCGCTGAATTCAGGAAGCACACTACATACCCGATCCTCCACTGATATTTTTCCCTGCTCAACAAGCGTCATAAATGCTGTCGTCGTGAACAGCTTGGTGAGAGACGCCAGGTCAAAGAGGGTTTTAGCATTGACAGGCCGGGTCATGGTCTCTGGATCCAAGAACCCCAGAGCCATATCATATACCACCTCACCCTTATGGCGGATCACTAATTGTGCCGCGGGGGTAATGGTTCCAATTGCCTGAGAGAGAATTGAGTCTGCTTGGGAGAAGTCCATGGCAAAGACATGAGAGGCAGAGATGAGGTTAGTTCTTTTCGATCATCTTAGATAAGCTAATATACTGGTTGTATATTTTGAATCCAAACTTGCTGTAAAAATCCACTAATGATGTCCAGTCGATGATACAGCCATCTACGCCAAGGGATTGCATGTGGACAGCAACGGCGTCGATCAGATAACCGCCTAACCCCTGACCGCGAACGGCTTTCGACAATCCCAGCGGTCCAAACTGTCCCCACAGCGGCGGCAATCGCTGCGGGTAGAATCGTTCGATCGGCCGCTCAGAATCCGGCAGTGTCAACCGGCAAAATCCTTGCACCTGACCGTGGATGCGTAACAATAGGAAATCAGCTGCGCGCCCACCATTCCTGACAAATTCACGAGCTTCAAATTCCCAGCGTCCGGGGTATTCACGGTGCAGGAAATCAAGTAGGAGATGTTCCTCCCCTGACTGCATTGGAGACTGGTCCACATAGGCAGGTTTGGAATAGATTGGCCGATAGTCTTTCAAACTGCGGGCTACGTCGTATTCATAGGGCTGACCCGGTGGAGATTCGTAGCCGCGCTTCGTAAAGAAAACGCCATGATCACGCATCGCGTAAGGCAAGCCCGGCAGGAATGGACGTAAATTTCCACCGATACGGATACGTTTACAACCTTTTTCTTTCAACCAGTCTTCTGCCCATGTGAGCAATGCAGAACCTATACCCTGTCGCTGCACCGATGGATGAACGGCAATCGCGCTCACCCAACCAAGTTTACTAGGCGGTTCATTCGTTATTGCGCAAGCCCAGACAAACCCGACAACTTCCCGATCACGAATGGCAACTCGCCCTTCGATCACTTCATCAGTGGCGGGAATCGCGTTGTAACACAGGAGGCGTTCGTTGATGGTGTAATCCGTATGCGACGCAGAGTTCCAGATTCGAACTGCATCGATAGTATGGGCATGGGTGAAAGGTGTGAACACCAGTGTATTCTTATGTATCACGTGTCACTCACTTTCGCTCTGCCCACTGATGCGATCATGGCAAAGTGACGGGTAAAACACCAGATGCTTCAGACATACCCATCAATATATCGGCGATAGCGCGAAGGGTTGGCGGGTTGCCGCCATAGGCAGCCAGGACAACAGGGACCACGGGCAACACACGAATGTCGTAAGGAGTACGGACGGAGACTATAATGACGTTTGGGTTTTGTGCCAGGAGTTCATTCACCAGTTGGACCTGACCCGGATAAAGGCTGGCATCCGTGGCAGTGACAACGACCTTATGGGCGCCTCGCGCTGCGTTCAGGGCGTCAGTGATGGCGCGGGCGTCGGGGTCGTTTTTGACCTCGAATGTTATCGCACCGAGCAGGCTGCCCAGCCCTTTAGCAGCAGCCGTCTCGATAACGAGCACCGGCTTACCGGGTTTGAGTGGCA
>JAICRQ010000538.1 GCA_025966435.1 Anaerolineales bacterium
ATGGCAAATACCCAACTCGGTACCGAAGAGATAGGCGAAAGAATCGTCACCACACGATCCAGCCGGCTGCCGTAATTCCTTGCGAGGTAAAGCGCCAACGGCATGCCCAGCAGAAACACCAGCAGGTAGGCGGTGCCAACCAATAATAATGTGTTCGGTAAATAAACTAAAACAATGTTATTCGCGGGATGGTAATTGGATGGTGCACTAATCCCCAGCGGCTCCAACATAGAGATATCTAGGTCGCCCCAATCGAAGGTGAGGGCTTTGAACGTCCAGAGCAGGTTGCGCGGCCAGTACGGGAGGGTCAACCCTACATCTTCGCGCAATTGATTTGCGAGGATCTCAAACTGTTCTTCATATTCCGGACCGCTATTGAAGAACATTCCTCTGTCATAGAGGGTACCCTGCACAATCCAGCCGATGTTTTGCTCCAGGCGCAGTTCGAACGGGGATTTGTTAGGCTCATCCCCCGCGCCCGGAGGATAATTCACGATCAACATCGTAATAAAAACCGCGACAAAGATCGTGAGCAGGATCGTCAACGCCTTGCCCCCCAGATAACGCGCCGCGCTTAAAATCAAACGCAACCGCGACGGCTTGGGAATGATTGTTACAGCGGTGCCTTGCGATACGTCCATCAAAAGATGCTACACCACCTGGAATAAAAATCCCACCCTCTGCAGGATGGGATTGAATAGAGCTGGGTTCAGTTTTTTTGACTAAAGAGAGCAATTCTCTAGGAGGCGAGGACAGATAGACTCACCAATCGTTATCCTTTTCATAGCCCAGTCTTACCAGCAAATCTCCGGCTATATCCTTGAACAAGTTCTTATGTTCCTCCGTGAAATGCTCACGCCAGCCGCCGGTCTTCCCGGAACGGAAGGTGTGACTCTTCTTCGGCTGAATTGCCTTTCCTAAAACGGACAACGCCTTCTTACGAGGAGTGGGGAGCTGATAGCCTGTACTTTCCACTTCGTCGAGCATTGCCTCTAGCGTGGACTTTTGATCGTGGATCAAATCCTCGAAGCGGATGCACATCACATGCGGCTGTTCCAGCCATTCGAAGACAGCTGCATATCTTTGCCTTACACTAACCATGTAAAGTCCGTCGTGGTCAATGCCGGTCATCGCGAACTTGAGGCGTTCGCCGAAATCAGGCAGAGACTTGTAAAATTGATGCATCCCATGTTCTTCGTGCATGTCGGTGGCGAAAAAAACCTGTGACACCAGCAAGTCGCGCGGGTCGCGATAGACGAAGTAATTGACACGGTGCGGCTGACATAAAAACGCGATATTCTCCGGTGAAGCCTCCACGTATCCC
Organism: Anaerolineales bacterium; assembly: GCA_025966435.1. Lineage (GTDB taxonomy): Bacteria > Chloroflexota > Anaerolineae > Anaerolineales > Villigracilaceae > Defluviilinea. The sequence continues at coordinate 1,325 of JAICRQ010000538.1, forward strand.
CAGCCGATTACCCCGCGCGGGATACGCCTCAACTCGCGCAACACTCTTTCGTTGGACTTTCTTGTTCCCCTTTTTTCAATCGTGCGAACCGGCTCCGCCTGCACATATTTGTACGGCAGGATCCTGGTAAAACCGTTCAGGATTTGCAGCAACAGATGCGACCCACTCTTCGGCTTGGAGTTGCCGAAGATAGGCGGCGCGTCGTCGAAGGACAACCGCCTCCAGCGTACGATCGCTTGTGCCGTTTTGCCAGCGGGACGCAGAAATTTTCTGAGGTTCATGTAGTTTTACAGATGCAGCTCGTCTCCCAGGTCATCTCAGGAGATGAGGCAAACTGTTTAGTCTTCTCCGCTCACCCGACGTAGCCTCTTCAACGATGGCTGTTCGCTCGCGTATACTTTCTTTACGCCATCCCCAATGCTTCGCTCGGTCACACGAATGTACTTCACTAAGGTCTCGAACCCCCACGGCTCCACAGACGCCGCCTGGTCGCTGCCCCACATGGCGCGGTCGAGGGTAAGGTGTCGCTCCACCATGCAGGCACCCAGCGCCACGGCAACTGCCGTAGGGACAAGACCAACTTCGTGCCCCGAATACCCGATGGGGATATCGGGAAACTCGCGGCGCAACGTCTCGATCATTCTGAGATTCAACTCTTCCGGCTCACACGGATAGGTGCTGGTGCAGTGCATCAGGAGCAGATCGGTGTCACCAGCGATCTTCATGCCCTGATGTATCTGCTCCATGGTGGACATGCCGGAAGACAAGATCAATGGTTTACCGGTGGCGCGCGCCTTGCGGATCAAGTCGAAATCCGTCAGGGACGCAGAAGGAATCTTGTATGCGGGCGTATCGAATTGTTCCATGAAGTCCACGGAGTCTTGATCCCATACCGAAACCATCCATGCGATCCCTTTTTCCTTGCAATACCTGTCGATCTCGCGGTATTGTTCTTCGCCGAACTCCACTTTGTAGCGGTAGTCCAGATAGCTGATATAGCCCCAGGGCGTCTCACGCATTTGCCCCCGCTGTTCGGGTGGAGTGGCAATCTCCGGGGTGCGCTTCTGAAACTTGACCGCATCCACGCCCGCGTGTACCGCCGCGTCGATCATTTGTCTGGCAATGCGCAGATCCCCATTGTGGTTGATGCCGATCTCGGCGATGATATAGGCAGGGTGCCCATCCCCCACCATGCGATTCCCAATCTTTATTTCACGAGACATGTTTTCTCCAGTTTAGATTCTATAACCTAGTGTAATTATGGCAGCGATACATCAGTAACTTCGACAAAGTCGAATGGAAAACTCCAGGAGGAATAATAATGCCGGTCCGGGAGCAGAGGGTAATCCGCTTCAAAGAATTGATTGAATAACACCCGAAAGGAATTGACCGGCGAGATAGATGGATAGAGCCGTGTGTAATCCTGATTCGGGAAATAATAGGCATTCAAAATGCCAAACCGTTCTGCAGG
>JAICRQ010000156.1 GCA_025966435.1 Anaerolineales bacterium
TCTGTACGAAAAGTTCCGCCCGGAGATTCCCGAAGGGAAGAAGGGCTGGGGCGCGAAAGGTGAATTGGATTTAGAGTACATCCGCTCGCTGGCGGAGTAATTTAATCTGTCATTGCGAGTGGAGCGAAGCAACACCTGCACTTGGCGCCGGTGCAAGTGTCTTCCGTTTCACAAAGTGCTCTCACTCCATCGCCTCAACCGTTTAATAGGGGATTGCTTCGCCACGCGCTCCGCAGGGCAACTTACGCCCGCTTCGCTTCGGGCTCGCAACGACATGCATTGTTACAGGAGAATGTCATGGCAGACTATGATTATGACCTGCTCGTGATCGGTTCGGGACCCGCGGGTCAGCGCGCCGCGATCCAGGCGGCGAAGCTCAACAAGCGTGTGGCGGTCGTCGAGCGCAAGTCCATCATCGGCGGGGTGTGCATCAACACGGGGACGATTCCCAGTAAGACGTTACGGGAAGCTGTTCTACACCTCTCTGGATATCGCGAGCACAGCCTCTATGGCGCATCCTACACGGTCAAGCAAAATATCACGATGGCAGATCTGCTCTATCGCACAGACCATGTCATCCAACACGAGCTGGATATCGTCCGCCACCAGCTCCAGCGCAACCGCGTCGAACTGGTCTCGGCAGAAGCCTCCTTCGTGGACGCGAATACCGTCCGCCTGAAATATGTGGATGGGCGCGGCTGGCGCGACGTCAGCGCGGCACACGTGGTCATCGCCACGGGCACCCGCGCCACCAAAAGCGACCGCATCCCGTTCGACGGTAAGCGGGTCTTCATCAGCGATGACCTGCTCCAGCTCGATCATCTCCCACGCACGCTGACGGTGGTCGGTGCCGGGGTGATTGGTCTCGAATACGCCAGTATCTTTGCCGCCCTCGGCGTACGCGTCACGATCATCGACAAGCGCCGCCGCCTGCTCCCGTTCGTCGATGCAGAGATCATCGACTCACTCACCTATCACTTCAACCAGCAGCGCGCCATCCTGCGGCTCGGCGAAGAGGTGGACAGGATCGAGCCTGTCACAGATGAACACGGCGACCGTGTGAAAATCCATTTGGTCAGTGGCAAGCAGATCATTACTGAGATGGCGCTTTACAGCATCGGGCGGACGGGCGCGACGCGTGCACTGAATATCGAAGCCACCGGTTTGCAATCGGATGAGCGCGGACTCCTGAAAGTCAACGGACACTATCAAACGAGCGTCCCTAACATATACGCTGTGGGAGATGTGATCGGGTTTCCCTCACTGGCTTCCACGTCGATGGAACAGGGACGGCTCGCCGCGTGCCATGCCTTTGGAGTCACAACCCAAAGCTCGCCTGAGCTCTTTCCCTATGGCATCTATACGATCCCCGAAATCTCCACTGTCGGGCGCAGCGAAGAGGAATTGACCGAGCAGGGGATTCCGTATGAAGTGGGCAAGGCGCAATACCGTGAGATCGCCCGCGGACAGATCATTGGCGACCATACGGGGCTGTTGAAGTTGATCTTTCATCTGGATACGCATGAATTACTGGGGGTGCACATCATCGGTGAAGGCGCGAGCGAGCTGGTCCACATTGGGCAGGCTGTGATGGCGTTCAAAGGCAACGTGGAATACTTCATTAACAACGTGTTCAACTATCCCACCCTGGCAGAATGTTATAAAACTGCCGCCTTCGATGGGATCAACCGGCTGGGCATCTGACCAGAGATCGCTCTTAATCTGTACAAAACCCGCCTCGCTGGAGGCGGGTTTTTCTTGTGTACAATAAGAGCACTGTTGGGTCGAGAGACAAATTAGAGTTTGGAGGGAAGATGCACGAGATAACATTGCTAATCAATATTGCTGTGGCACTGGTGGTGGCTTTCATTGGTGGGATACTTGCACGCCGTGTGGGACTCCCCACAATTGTGGGTTATATGCTGGCGGGAATCGTCATCGGTCCTTTTACGCCCGGGTTTGTAGGAAATATCGAAACGATCAGTCAACTTGCTGAGCTGGGTGTGATCTTCCTCATGTTCGGCGTCGGTTTACACTTCTCGCTTAGAGACCTCTGGAGGGTCCGCCATATTGCGATCCCGGGCGCGTTGGGACGCATGTTAATCACCACGTTAATAGGCTACGGACTTAGTCAATTCTGGGGATGGACGCCAGCTTCCGGGCTGGTGCTGGGTCTGGCAATTTCCATCGCCAGCACGGTTGTCCTGCTGCGTGGTCTTACAGATTACGGATTGCTCAATACGCCGCCCGGCCAGGCGGCGATTGGCTGGGTCATCGTCGAGGATCTGGCAACCGTGTTGATTCTGGTCCTGCTGCCAAGTCTGGTCGGTACATCAAATGGATTCAATTGGGGGCAGCTTGGCATCACCTTGCTGAAAGCCGCCGGTTTTGTGATTTTGGCACTGTTCGCAGGTACACGTTTTATCCCCTGGTTGCTGATGCGCATCGCGCATACCCGATCCCGTGAGCTGTTCATCCTGGCGATTCTCGCCATTACACTGGGAATCGCCCTCGGCGCAGCGGAGCTCTTCGGTGTTTCTCTGGCGCTGGGTGCATTTGTGGCAGGCGTTGTGGTCAGTGAATCGCCGCTCAGCCATCAAGTGGGCGCAGACATCTTTCCGTTTCGTGAGTCCTTCGCCGTGCTCTTCTTTGTCTCCATTGGTATGCTCGTCAACCCGAGCTATTTGCTAAACAATATTGGTTCCATTCTCGCATTGACCGCTTTGATCGTACTTGGTAAGGCGCTGGTAACCCTGCTCATGGGTGCGGTACTGCCATGGTCTGCACTGACAACGCTCGTACTGGCGGCAGGCTTAAGTCAGATTGGTGAGTTTTCGTTCATACTGGGGCAGGAAGGTTTGAATCTCGGGCTGCTCGAGCGAGATCAGTATTCCCTGATTTTGGCGGGTGCTCTATTATCCATCACACTCAACACACCGATTTTCCGGCTGATCTATCCGATGGAAAAATGGCTGCAGCGCTTTCCTGTTGCATGGAAGCTGCTCAACCGCCACTTCCCTTTGCCGGTTCATGAAGAGGAAACCTATAAGGATCACGTCGTCATTGTGGGGTATGGACGTGTCGGGCGGCATATTGTCAGCCTGCTGCGGGAATTGGGAGTTGCGCACCTTGTTGTGGAAGCAGACGCACAGCGGGTAGAAGAATTAAATCAGCGCGGTATTTTTACTCTCTTAGGAGATGCAGCCAACTCAGAGGTGCTCACCCATAGCGGACTCGGACGCGCCCGGGCGCTTGTTGTAGCCGGACCCGATGAAGCCTCCAGTGAGCTGGTGGTAGCCGCTGCGCGGGATCTAGCCCCTGAATTGCCAATTATCGCTCGCGCCTCTACGGAAGATGGGATCGATCGGCTTGCGAAACTTGGTGCGCAGGATGTGATTCATCCCGAACTCGAAGGTGGTTTGGAAATTGTGAGGCACACTCTGTTGCAGCTTGGCTTCCCATCGCAGGAAATCTATCGCTACACCGATGCCGTGCGGCGTGACCACTATGACCTGACGCTCAACACAGAGGAAGAGCATCGCCTGCTACACGATCTCCTGGAGGCAGCAAACGGACTCGAGGTCAATTGGTTCCGCCTGTCCGTAGGGAATCGGCTGATTGGTCAGACGCTGGCGCAAGCGAATTTGCGCGCAAAGACCGGGGCCTCGGTAATCGCCCTCCTGCGGGAAGGACATTTGTTTGCCAATCCGAAATCCATGACGGTGTTTCAGGTGGGAGACCGGATTGGGCTCATCGGGGATAAAGAAGAAATCGAAGCAGCCGAAAAGTGGCTGGCTGGGTCTGAGTCCGAGGCGAATCAAATAGGCGTCGAATGGGAAACATAAACCTCACAACGAGCCAGTTCGAACGGCTCATGCAAACCATCGCCGAGAGCTGGCGGGAGGGGAACGCGCGTAGAGCGGCGGACTGCTTCAGCGAGAGCGCTATCTATGTCGAGCCGCCAGAGAAACAGCTCTATCACGGGCGCGCGGAACTCTACGAGTTTTTCGGCGGGGACGCTGGCACCGATCTTCCCATGCAGATGACCTGGCATCATCTAGCTTTTAACGAAGAACAACAGGTTGGTTTTGGTGAGTATACATTCCAGATGCACGGACGCTATCACGGCATCGTCGTGGTGAAACTTGAATCGGGATTGATCAAATACTGGCGCGAGTATCAATACCGGAGTGAACTGAGTTGGGAGGAATTCACAAGTCATAACCCGTTCTAATCCACTGGGAGAAAGGTTGGCGAACAGCAGGTCTCAGCCCACTGCGAGGCAGACTTGATTGCAAAGGAAGGGGAGTTGTTGTATAAACTCCTGAAGTAAGGAGTCATTATCAGGAAATGAGTCTGTTGCGAAAGGCCGTGCGCTGGATTGCACCACCCGTCTTTGGAGAGGATGAAGACAAAACCCGCGCCGCAATTTTGCTGAACATCATCCTTTGGATCACCATGGCTGCTACTCTCTTTTACAATATCGTTGCTCCCATTGATCCGGCGATGGAGCGGCAGCGCCTTGTTATTGCCGTGCCATTCCTGCTCACGCTATTGGTCTTCAAACAACTTGTCAATTGGGGTCATGTGAAGGCGATTGGAGGGTTGATCGTTTTTGCGATATGGCTGCTGGTTACGATTGCCATGGCTCTTAATCCACAAGAAAATAATCCTGCTTTTATGGGATATGTAGTTGTGATAGTTTGCGCGGGACTCATTTTGAACTGGCGTGCCTCTATTCTCTGGAGTTTCGTTAGTATTTTCACCAGTGGGCTCATTCTCATCCTGGGACAGAAGGATATCCTCCCCGCTTCCAATCAGGACATCCCTGCTTCCTCACTTTGGATTGCCCAGACCATTTATCTTCTTACCTCCACGATTCTTCTTAGTCTGGCGATACGTAAAATCGATGAAGCGCTTGCCCGGGCGCAGCGTGAGCTCAACAAGCGAAAACGTGTCGAAGCCGAACGTGAGAAGATCATCCACGAGCTGGAAGCGAAAAATGCCGAATTGGAGCGCTTCACCTACACGGTCTCTCATGATCTCAAGAGTCCCCTCATCACAATCAGTGGATTTGTCGGCCTGCTGGAACTCGATGCGAAGTCCGGCAATATGGAAAAATTCAAAGTGGATATGCAGCGAATCAATGAGGCGGTGGAAAAAATGCGGCGCCTTCTGAATGAATTGCTAGAACTCTCCCGCATCGGGCGTCTGGTGAATCCTCCCTCCGAGACCTCGTTTGCAAAAATCACCGAGGAGGCGCTGACGCTGACTCGAGGGCGCCTGATGGCTGGAAATATCACAGTGAACGTGCAGCCAGATCTACCTGTTGTCAGTGGGGATCGTCCGCGCCTGGTGGAAGTGATGCAAAACCTGATCGACAATGCTGCCAAATTTATGGGCGACCAGCCCGCACCCCAGATTGACATCGGTGTGCAAAAGAAAAATAATGAGCACATTTTCTTCGTCCGGGATAACGGAATCGGCATCCAACCAGCGCATCATGAAAAAGTATTTGGCTTGTTCGATAAACTGGATGCGCAAAGTGAAGGCACAGGCGTTGGGTTGGCGCTCGCAAAACGGATCGTGGAAGTGCACGGCGGGCGAATCTGGGTAGAATCAGAAGGCAAAGGGAAAGGAAGCAGGTTTTGTTTCACGCTCCCTGTTAAGGAATAAGACTTCATGAAGCATGAACTCGTACACGGGCATTCGATTCCCAAGATCGGCTTTGGGATGTGGAGAATTGGCGGCGATTCCTTCCCGGACCCGAAACTGGACTCCACCTCGCTGACGGCTCTGCGGACCGCGCTGGAAGTGGGCTACACCCACTTCGATACCGCGGAATCTTACGCGGCCGGTCACTCGGAAGAATTGCTGGGGCGCGCCGTCCGCGAGACCAATACAAAGCGCGAGAGTCTTTTCATCACAACCAAAATTTCGCCGGAACACCTCGCATATGAACAGGTCTTCCGCTCCTGTGAAAATAGCCTGCGCCGTCTTCAGATGGAGTATGTAGACCTGTATCTCATCCATTGGCCCCGCGCCGGCATGAAACTCGAAGAGACATTTCGCGCCTTGAACAAGCTCGTGAAGGATGGGAAAGTGAAACATCTGGGTGTGAGCAATTTCAACCTGACGCTGCTCAAGCAGGCGCAGTCCTTTGCTGAAACACCAATCCTTACAAATCAAGTTCCGTACAGTCTGCCCACGCGTACCTATGTGGATAATGGAGTGTTGGAATATTGCCAGCAGAACGACATCTTGCTTACCGCCTATTCGCCTGTGAAATTTCGCAATTTGTCTTCCAACAAAACGTTGCAGTCGATTGCAGAAGCACATGCTGCCACACCGTATCAGATTGCGCTGGCGTGGCTGGTGGTACAACCGCGCGTCATCACCATCCCGATGTCATCCAACCTGCAGCACATCCGCGAAAACTTCGAAGCGGCAGAGATCGAGTTATCGGAAGAAGAGTTCAAAACCTTGAGTGACTTGTATTAGGTTTTGTTGCACCCGAAGTTGAATCGCAGGTGCAATAAAACGATGATGCATCCAAAATCAGTAGAAATCCGTATCTATCCATGACAGTCGAAGTTGTCCCTGAAATTGAGATCATCGAGCAGCAGGAAGAAGAAACCGAACTGGAGCCGCTTTACCGCGTGCTCGTCCACAACGACCATGTCACTCCCATGGACTTTGTGGTCCATGTACTGAAAACCATCTTCTACCAGTCAAACCCCAAAGCCTACGAGATCATGCTCATCGCACACATCACCGGGCTGGCGTATGTTCAAACCCTTCCCAGATCAGAAGCCGAGAAGCGGATTAACAAGGCACATTTCGCCGCCGGTTTGGAGGGCTACCCCCTGCACTTTTCGATGGAGCCGGAATGACAGATGCGGTGCCGCGTCTTCTCCGCTCGAGCCAGAAATTACTCGGCTTTGCTTTTTCCTTTCTCATTTATTACGGGCTGCCGTTTCACCAAAGGGCGCTGACTCAAATCTACGCACCTTTCATCCGCCCGGGGGATCTATGCTTCGACGTCGGCGCTCATCTTGGCGACCGCCTGCGCGCCTGGTCCAGGCTTGGCGCTCGCGTCGTTGCCCTGGAACCTCACCCCGGTATGATGAACTGGTTGCGGCGCTGGTATGGGCAAAAATCAAATATTGTATTGCTGGAACAAGCAGTGAGCTCGCGACCCGGCACAGCCACTTTGTGGATGAGTCGCCTTACGCCAAGCATTTCGACTATTTCGCAGGAGTGGTTGAGTACGGTCCGGCAGAACCGGCGTTTTGCCGGATCACGCTGGGACGAGCAGAGATCTGTTTCCGTCACAACCCTTGATGATTTGATCGACCGATATGGAAAGCCAGTGTTTTGCAAGATCGATGTGGAGGGAGCGGAGCTCGATGTGCTCCAGGGACTTTCGCAGCCGCTCCAAGCACTCTCGTTCGAGTACATCCCCGCGGTGATCGGGACGGCTCTAGGCTGTATCGAACGACTGAGCCAGCTGGGCAAATATGAATACAACTGGCGTGTGAGTGAATTTCCTTGGTTGCGCTCCCCCGTATGGCTTCCACCGCAGGAGATGGCTGCGCAATTACAGCACATGAGGCCCGACAGTAATTCGGGAGATGTGTATGCCCGGTTGATACGTACGTAATATTGGAGAGTCCAGCCCA
>JAICRQ010000319.1 GCA_025966435.1 Anaerolineales bacterium
AATGTATTGAGTATGCTGTATCTCGTATGGTCCGCTACCCCACCCAGCGATGCCTGTATCAATTGAGCGATGAAATTGGATACTCACAAAAACACTTCATTGACTTGTTCCGGCAGCAGGTAGGCGTAACACCCAAGCACTACCTCAAAATCATGCGATTTCAGAAAGCGATTCGTGCCATTGAGAGTCGCCGTCACATGATTCACTGGAGCGAGATTGCGCTCGAAAGCGGATATTACGATCAGGCGCATTTTATCCATGACTTCAAATTCTTCTCCGGCTTCACGCCGGGTGAATATCTAAACCGGAAGACAGACACACTGAATTACGTCCCTGTCGATTAAGGTAAATTTTTTCCAATACACAAATCCTTATGTTCAGTAACATGGTTCTCAAATTTTCAAACGGACATAAGGAGATACTATTATGAGTTCCCTCGACAAAGCTATGCAAACTCAACTGGATAACATTCAAAAGAAGACGGAGAAGTCGCTTGATCAGCTGACGGTCATCATCAAGAAAAGTGGACTCACCAAACATGGTGAGATTCGCGATTACCTCAAGCGCGAGCTCGGACTCGGTCACGGAGACGCGAATGCGCTGGTGCACGCCGTCCTGCAATCGGATGGTCAGCGCGCCGCGGAAGGAAAATCCAGCGATCAGATGCTGGATGAAATTTACTCTGGGGCGAAGGCGCACATGCGCCCCATTCATGAGAAATTGATGAAGGAAATCAACAAGCTAGGCGAGTTCGAGATCGCGCCGAAGAAGGGCTACGTCAGCCTGCGGCGTAAGAAACAATTTGTGATGATCGGTCCCAAAACGAATGCCCGCTTCGAGGTGGGTATCAATGCAAAGGACCTGGAGAAAAGCGCGCGGCTGTTGGAGCAACCAAAGGGAAGCATGTGCAATTACATCGTCAACGTGATCGATGCGAAGGATGTAGACTCAGAGTTAATCTCGTGGATAAAATCTGCGTATGAAGGAGCAGGCTAGATGACAAATACTCCGGACTTTGCAAACAATCTATTTCTGTTGATGGAAGAAACGTTCGAAGCCAAGCATCACGGCATTTATTTGGATCGAGGCACGTCGCTCTTTGAAACACTCGAAACGATTTCCGCGGAAGAGGCTTCCATCCCTGTGGGTGGCAAGTGTGCCTCGCTCGCTGCCCAGGTAGCGCATGTTACATTCTATATCGAGTCGTTCGAGCGTTATGCGCTGCAGGGAGATAACAGTCCACGCGATTGGGGCTATATCTGGCGCACTGTCGAGAAGGTCACAACGGAAGAGTGGGAGGATTACAAGAGCAAGCTCAGGGAAGCTTATTTACGCATGGACAAGCTCTTCCACGAAAACCCCACCTGGAATGAAGATACCATTGGCGGCGCGCTTTCGATTGTCATTCATACGGCATATCACCTCGGCGAGATCCGCCAGGCGTTGTGCACGCTGAAATAAATCATGGCACTCCTTCGCAAAGTGGATTGCGTCCGTCTGTATGTGCCGGACCTTGAAGCGGGTCTCGCCTTTTATCGCAATCAGCTCGGGCACGAATTGATCTGGCGGACGGAAACTGCAGCAGGGCTGCGCCTGCCCGAGTCGGACGCTGAGCTCGTGATCCAGACGGAGGACCAGCGGCAGGAAGTGGACTTTCTCGTCGACTCGGCTGACAAGGCCGCGAAATTGGTCGAACAGGCAGGCGGCAAAGTGACCGTCCCACCGTTCGATATCCAGATCGGCCGCTGTGTTGTGCTGGAGGATCCGTGGGGCAATCCGCTGGTCTTGCTGGATATGAGTAAAGGACTCTTGAAGACCGACGCTGATGGGAACGTGATTGGCAATACCGATTAAACAATTTGGGCGAGGTGTGTACCTCGCCCAAACTTTTATTTCTACGAAATTTTATTACTGTTCGATCATCTCACCGGCCGGGGTTACGAGGAACCAAACGCCTCCCAAGCCCTGGCCATTGGTATCGCCGGCGGCTGTATCTTCATGGAAGTAGTATAGAGGCCAGCCATTGTAGGTGACCTGTGATGTTCCATCTGGAAGGGTGATGGTTCCCAGCATGGCAGCATCTACACCTTCACCGGCAACAGGCTCACCATCGGTAAAGAGAGGCGGCCATTCCACCAGACAATCCCCAGTACAAGAACTTGTTCCGCTGTTCTGCGTGTCGTTGGTAAAGAGGTAAAGTGAGCGACCCTCGGCATCCACAAGTGCCTGACCAAAGGTTCCGACCTCGGCGACATTCACCGTCGCCGCACCGGTAACAGGGACACCTGTAGGTGCATCCGTTGCCGGAGCCTCAGTTGCGGCATCCGTCGCGGCTGGTTCTGTAGCCGCATCGGTGGCAGGCGCCTCTGTGGCTACCGTCGTCGGCTCGACGGTAACCGCAGGCTCTGTAGCTACCGGCGTTGCGGCAGGAGCACAAGCGGCCACAAGAAGAGCTATGACAAACACAGCTCCCAGTAAAGTTGGATATTTCATTCTTCTTACTCCTTTCCAAACAATGGATTGACCTGCTAACTATACAAGTCAGTGAGGGGCAATTCAATGGGGAATGTGCCTAGTATATGGAAGAATACCCACCTCATCGTTAAGGTCAAGCTAAACATGGTTTAGCGCAGATTAATTTTGTACGAATAAAAAGACCAGGTTTTGATCAACCTGGTCTCTTCTTGCTTCAATCTGCCGGAAGCGGTTCCGCCTCCGCATTCGCTTCCTCTCGGGACTGGGAATTTGCGCGTCCGATAAAGAATAGCGCCGGGGTCAGCATCAAGCCGGAAGCCGCGAGCGCGGCGACTGCCGATCCGACAACCGCGATCCCCGCGACGATCGGTCCACCCATCGTTTGACCGATGGCATCCACCTGCCCAAACATCGAATGGACCGTTGCTCGTACCTGTGGGTCCAGTTTCTGGTTGACCCATCCCGTCTGCAAAGGACCATGTACATTACGCAGGACGCTGACCACAAGATACAGTCCCAGGCTGAGCACAAGGAATGGCGAGAGCGCAAAGCCGATCAGCGCTACCGAAATCGCCCCCGTTACAAGTAACACCGCGCGCCCAATTGCCAACGGACTCGTCGAATCGACGCGTTTCTCCACAAAGCGGACGGCGAGAATCGTGAGAATGGCTCCTGCCACACGCAAAGCTGCAAAGAACGCGACCTGATTGTTCCCGAACAGGACAGGCAGCTCGAAGGTATCCAGCAAGTGCTTGACCCACAGCCGGTCGAAGCCCTCGCTGTATAAGCCATAGAACAGGCCAATGAATACGATGTTCATCAACCGCGGCTTTGAGCGGACGGTCTTTGCACCCTGTTTGAACGTATGCCACATGTGCTGCCATGTGTTGCGATCTTCGCGCGGCGTCGGGTGGAAACCTGTTTCCGGCATGATGACCGCCAGAGTGATGCCGATTAGGATAACGCCCAGCGCGCCGACCTGAATAGGCAGAGCGACATTATTCGCGCCAATGAGCATTGCCAATCCCATACCGATTAGAGACGCAAACAAGCCGACCTGTGTCCCGCGCAGAAAGAGCTTGTTGGCACTCTCCTCGCCAACCTCGTCTGTGATCCATGCCTGGGTGGCGCCGGAGGTAAAGGTGAATCCCAACCCCCAGATGACTTGTGCCAGCAAGATCGGCAGGAACGCTGGGAAGAATCCTTCCACGAGAAAGCCGAGTCCCATCAATATATAACCAATAATGATGGACAGCCTGCGCGAATATACATCCGCGACAATGCCGGTCGGCACCTCGAACACAAATGCGGAGACTTCCAGCGCCGTACCAACCAGGATGAGCTGCACCGGCGTTAAGCCTGCCACCGTCGCTTCATAGAGCGACGTGACCACGAACATCATTGCAAAGAACGCCGAAGCAGTGAATTCGATGAAGAGATAAACGAACCTTGCATTTAACTTTAAAGTGGAAAACATGGTTACCTTTGTAGAGTCGAAAGAGTGGCTGCAACTCTACATAAAGGATTTTCGGTAAGTTGCAGCGATATCAGGCGGGAGAAAATTCTCCGTTCTGCCAGGATTTGTTGATTGAAGTTAGAACTTTCATTTTTATCTCCAAAGATATATTTCTGTTTAAGGTGTTTCAAGCAATCGGGTACACGTTGGATAGCTTTTTTGGAAACAGGATATCGAGCAGTGTCTTCACCTCATCCGCATCGCACCAGCAATCTGCGAAGGCATATATGAGTTCCTCAAAACTTCGATAGCCGAACAACAACTGCAAAAAGGTCAGACCTGGAAACGCCGCGTCACCTTCCTCTGTTGGTGCAGGCTTCCAGCTATCAATGCCGGTAATCTTTCCGTGTTCGATTCTCATTCGTAAGCCCATGCGATACAGGCTAATCCGAATCTCGCGGGAATGATTTGCAGCAATCGACTCTGCCAGGCGCTTTTCCAGCACAGGCTGGATGTGATTCAGAAAGCCGGGTAGATCCGGCACACGCAGATACCATGCGTAAGGATCTCGAATTGTGGACAAACGATCTCCCAGAGCCTCATACGCAGGATGGCTGGCGCCCAGCAAGAAGCCAAACGCGTTG
>JAICRQ010000307.1 GCA_025966435.1 Anaerolineales bacterium
GCTGACAAGCTCCCAACGTTTCTATAATGATTTCAGTCCTACGCATTATTGTTTTTCGGAACTGTGCGAGATTGCAAGTTCTTAGCTTTTCTGGAAAAAGATTTCCTTGATTGATTCGTTGGAATAAATCATTCTTCTCATTACCTATTACAGCCAAATCCACATCCCGAATAATCGCCAGCTGGTAAATATCTCCGAGGTCGGACAAATTACCACCTCTCTTCTGGACATATTACTCTAGTGAGATAAAGTGTTCAAAATACTAATTTGATTCTGGCAGCTTTTTGGTTTGCTCCAATATCTCATTTATAACTGCTTCGAAGGTTGTGGCTTCGACAAAAATCTCCGCAGATTGAATTTCATGTAGGGTCAATCTCGCTTTTACCTCAGCAGCCAATTTTTTAGCCCGAACTTTTGTTTCCGCCACGGTGGATGAGTGGTTGAGACAGATCGTGAGCAATTGAAGAGCGTTCTTATGATCCCCGCGTTTTGCAAGCAGACTGGCGAAACCAGCCAGAGCATCCATGGTTGTGAGTATTCCTTGCGATTCCCTCGCAAACATCAATGACTCGCGCCATAACTGTTCGGCTTCGGCATCATTTCCTAGGGTAAAGTGACTCTGCGCGATCTCAGAAAGCACTCGTGCCACATCCCAGCGGGAACCAAACTCCGTGAAGATCTGCCGGCTCTTTTGAAGCGAGTCCATCGCAAATGAGTGGTCACCCTGTGCCTGCGCTACCAGTCCCAGCCCGCGATAGGAAATCCCCAAGCCCCAGCGATCACCAACTGAGCTATTGATCTCAATGCTTTCCTCCAGGGCGGCCCGGGCTTCGTCGTATTTCCCCAGAGCAATTGCACCCAAACTCAGGAAGTTGAGCCCAAATGCGGTCATGCGGAGATCGCCTGTCTTACGCCACGCCTCCACGGCGGATTGAAATTGTTCGTGAGTGTTGGACACGTCATCTACGAACATGCTCACTGCCACCACTTCGGTCAGACACAATGCCGCATACCATTGATCGCCGATGGCTGTGGCCACCTCCAATCCTTCCTTGAATAATTCCAACGCGCCGGGAAACTTGCCTGCAGTGAGTGTGATGATGCCAAAGTATGTCAGCGCTTCCACCAGGACACTCGGTTCGTTCAAGGAGCGCAGGATTTCAAGACTGCGGCTAAGCATGGCGTTCGCCAGTTCCATTTGGGCTGCACGATACGCGAACAGGGAACGGGATGTGAGCACATGTGCCAGCGCAACCTGTTCCTCGCTGGTAAGCGACGGTTTCGATTCCAAAACATCTTTTACACGGCCCAAGGTATCAAGCGCCTCCTGTGCCCAGCCCAAAGTATCGAAGAGGATTGAGTAGGCCCGCAAGGTTGACTCTATTAGAGAAAACTTCCCCTGGGCGAGCGCCCATTCATGGGCACTACGAATGTTGTCAATATTGGCGGCTAGTTTTGCGAGGGACTCCCGTTGTGTGGAGCTTCGCAGGGCACCATCCTCATTGCTCAATAACTGCATAAAGTATTGGCCATGACGGGCTTGCGCTTCCTTCTGGATGTTGGGCTGATTCGCCAGTTGTTCGGATGCGTACTGTCGGATCAGTTCGTGCAGATCATATCGACCTGCCCCACTTCGCTGGATCAGCGATTTTGTCATCAGCGCTGAAAGCAAAGGGAGCGTTGCTTCTGCAATCTGCTGCGCCGCCTCGCGTGAGAATCCGCCTTGGAACACGCAGAGCTGACGCAAAACGTTTTGTTCCTCCTCAGAAAGCAACTTCCAGGAATGGTCGAAGACCGCGCGCATGGAACGATGACGTGAGGGCAGACCTTTGGCAGAGATGGACAGAAAATCCAAACCGCGCTCGATTTCGCTGGCGATCTCCTCGCAGGTAAGTGTTCGCACCCAGGAGGCAGCAAGCTCAATTCCCAGAGGCATCCCCCTGACCAGCCTGCAAATACGAACAATAGAAGGATAATCTTCTGTTGTCGCGTCGAAACCCACATGGGCCCGGCGGGCGCGCTGCAGGAATAATTCCACAGCTGTGCCTTCTATCTCTCTGTCTTCAGGGATAGGCAGGCCTTGAACTTCGAACACCCATTCGCCCTGTAATCCCAGTGACTCGCGGGAGGTGACGAATAGCTTTAACTTTGTGGCATGCCCCAGTAATTCAGTGAACAGATCAGTCACCGCCGGATCGCTTAGAAGATGTTCGAGATTATCCGCAAGCAGAAGGATCTGTTTTTCATGGAGATAGTTAAGCAATTGTGATGTAGCGGAAGTGTCACCTTGAAACGTAAAGCCAATGGAGTCGGCAATCAGCGGCACTACGAAACGGGTTGAATTGATGGGCGCAAAGGAAACGAGATACACACCATCTGCAAAAACGTTTTGCACTTGGGATGCGGTCTCTATCGCGAGACGAGTCTTGCCTATACCGCCGGGACCCACGAGAGTCAACATGCGGCACTGGGGATTGCGCAGCAGCCTGTTGAGCTCATTCATTTCTTGCTGACGACCAATCAACGGTGTCGGTAAAGCAGGCAGGTGAACACGTGGTGGAAAAGTGCCTGGACCAGCAATATGCTTCGATGTAGCGACAAGACGCGCCATCGCCAGCTCTCCGCGCGCTACTTTGATGAAAGTCCCGCGCTCATCCGATGGAATATTCAGACTGTTGGCTATCAATTCGGCAATTTGAGCAGACGGCCGGCGCTCATCATCCTCTATCTTGCGAAGCATCGCAACGGAACACCCAATACGGTTTGCAAATTCCTGGCGCGTGAGCTTATGCTGGCTACGTTGTCCACGAAGCCATTCGCCAAAAGTAACCATAAAAACTCCCTTCTCCGCTCAAAAATTGTAACACTTCTTGTAACACCAGAGTGTGACCCGGGAAGCGGGCTCGCACTGTTTAATAGGGTCATGAAAAGCACATCACTCCAAACCAAACCTTTTATGGTGAGCGACACAGACAACAGATTGCACGCGTTGGGCGCGCTGGTTTCCATCAAGGCGAGCGCCGAACAAACAGGAGGTGCCTTCAATCTGCTCGATATATTACTCCCGAACAGATACGAAACGCCGCTTCACATCCACTACGCAGAAGATGTGGCGATCCATATCCTGGAAGGCGCCCTCAACATTTTCTGGGGCGAGGAAAGAAAGCAGGCAGAGATTGGTTCATTTTTCTTTCAACCTCGGGGAATGCCGCATGGCTTTCGTGTGGCCGGGCAATCATCTGCACGCATCCTGTACATAACCTTCCCTGCGGGTTTCGATAGGTTTGTGCTCGAATATAGCAAGCCCATCTCTGATTTTGACGCAATGGTTTCCGAAGCGCAGTACAAGATAGAGGTATTAGGTCCGCTGCCCACGTAGCGTTCTGACTTTAGAGCTCATGAAAGGAGAAATCCATATGACTGATGTACATTCAATCCACATAAACTGTCAATCGTTTTCCAAACGAAACCCTAACATGAGATTCATGGCTGGGAATTGAAAATTTTACCTATTGAAAATCATGTGTAGAAGGAACAAAAATGACTACTTCAGTTCTGTCAACAGATAAGACCCCTTCAGATTCGCTGATAGCATTGGCGACTTTGCTGACGGACGGTGCCTTGAAAGTCACCGTTATTAATCATTAAAAGGTAAAGAATGAAAAAAATGTTGATCTCACTTTTAATCGTACTGGCCTTTGTAAGTGTTGGTTTATATACATTCGCTCCCCATGCACCTGCCACTCCAAAGCAGGATATGAATACAGCGGAATTGGAAGCGTACCTGAACAGATTGGTGGCATCGGGCAATCCACCTGGATTGTCACTTGTCGTGGTCAAGCGTGGCGAGGTCGTGTACAACAATGCCTTTGGCCTTGCAGACGGGCCACGAAACATCAAGGCTACCCCAGATACCGTCTATCACTGGTGGTCCATGACCAAGATCCCGACCGCCATTGCTATTATGCAATTGCAGGAACAGGGAAAGCTGGACATCAACGATGAAGTTACAAAACATTTGCCATGGTTCGAGGTGAAGTATGCGTCGAGTGACAGCCCCGCCATCACCATCCGGAATTTGCTTCAACACTCCGCGGGACTACCCGATCCTATCCCTGCAATGATCGGCTGGGTGCACTACAGCAACGGAACCTACAATCAAACCGAAGTCCTTAAGAAATATATGCCAGAGTTCAATACGCTGAAGTTCGAGCCGGGCACGCAGGCTGTCTACAGTAATTTGAACTACATGGTGTTGGGCGCGGTCATCGAGGCGGTCTCCGGTGAAACCTACGAGGCCTATATCATTGATCATATCTTGCAGCCGCTCGGTATGTCGCATACCAGCTTTGTCTATTCCCCTGCGATGGCAGAACACGAAGCAGCCGGGACACTGCCCGTGGTCCATATGTACACGCCGCTCTTACCCACCCTGCTGGATCCGGGTGCGCTCATCCGTGAACATTCTGGGAAGCTGCTCTGGTTGAATCGATTCTCCATCGAAGCAACCCCCTCCACTGGCCTGATCGGGCCGGCGACCGATGTAGCAAAGTTCATGATGATGTATCTCAATCAAGGCACGCTGGAGGGTGGGTCAGTTCTGAGCTCCGACTCTGTATCCATACTGACAGATGCCACGCCCATGGACAGTCGTGGCCTCGGCTGGGCGGTCGGCGAGTCGAGCGGCGAGCGCTACTTAGAGCA
>JAICRQ010000438.1 GCA_025966435.1 Anaerolineales bacterium
AGACGGAAGCCACGGCGTCCGTGATCGATCGGCTGAGTCTTGGCGCACCTTATAAATTCGTCAATGATTCGGTGCCTGGGTTGATCGCGGGGTCGGAGGAAGGCTGGGGAATCGTCGTCGTCTCAGGTACAGGCTCGAATTGCCGCGGCTGGGACCGCGAGCACGAGCGCGAGGGGCGCGTCACGGGGCATGGTGTGCTGATGGGAGAAGGCGCGGGAGCGTCGGAACTCATGCACCGCTGTATGCAGGTTGTGGGCTATTCCTGGACCAAACGACTCCCGAAGACGGCACTCGCTGATGCCCTCGTTGATTATGCTGGCGCCAAAGATTTAGAAGACCTGATGCGAGGCTATACCACCTACGAATATCACATTGGGGCAGAAGCGGCACGTATTGTCTTTCGCGTGGCAGAGCAAGGGGATGAGGCGGCGCGCAACCTGATCTGCTGGGCAGGGACGGAGCTCGGCGAAATGGCAAATGCCGTGATCCGGCAGCTTGCGTTTGAAAACCTTGCCTTCGATGTAGTGATGACCGGGAGCATGTTCGAAGGCGGCACAATGCTGATCGAACCGATGCGTGAGACGATCCACAAGCTCGCACCGCAGGCGCGATTGGTGCGTTTGAACACTCCTCCTGTTGTCGGTGCGGTCCTGCTCGGGATGGAAGCAGATGCATTCCAGGCCACGCCTGAGATCCGTAAGACCGTCACTGACTCCATTTCTGTTCTGAGAAATGTGTCCGTCAGGTAAGTCTGACACTTCAATAATATGTACCGAGTTATTTTCACCCTGCTGATCGTTTTCCTTGTCTCCTGCGCCGCCCCGGCTCCCCCGATTCCAAACACCTCGACGCCTCCCAGCCCGGAACCTACCATGCCTCCCTCCCCATCGCCCGCTTCGCAATTCATCATCCTGGCGTATGCCACGGACGCGATCATCGCAAATATTATTCCATACGACAAGCTCACACACATCAACTATTCGTTTCTGACCCCAAAAGCGGACGGCACGTTCAACCCCATCATCAATAGCTGGAAACTAAAACAGATTATCGGGACGGCTCGCCAGCACAATGTAAAAGTCAGCATCTCCGTCGGCGGCTGGGGCTGGGACGCGCAATTCGAGGAGCTAGCTGCCAACCCTGAAACACGAACCGCGTTCGTCCAAAACCTGAAAGCCTTCGTCGACGAATACCAGCTAGACGGCGTGGATATGGACTGGGAATATCCAGACCCAGGACTCTCCTCTCAAAATTTCCTGGCTCTGATTCAGGAACTGCGCGCTGCCATACCCGATAAGCTCCTTACCACTGCTGTTGTATCGTATGGCGATGAACATGGCATTGGCGTGCCCAGCGAATCCTTCGAATACTTTGATTTTGTGAACGTGATGACCTACGATGGTCCCGACCATGGAACGATGGAACAGTTCGAGCGCGGCCGGGCGTACTGGAGCGAGCGCGGTTTGCCCAAGGAGAAGATCGTCCTGGGCGTGCCCTTCTACGGTGACCCTGACATGCCATACTACAAAATCGTGCAGGAAGACCCGAATGCCGCGCAGGCAGACAGCTTTGATTACTACGGCACGACGTATCACTACAATGGCATCCCGACGATCCAAGTCAAAACACGGATCGCGATGGAAAAAGCAGGCGGCATCATGTTCTGGGCTCTGGATCACGACGCACAGGGCGAGCTATCGCTGGTACATGCAATCTATAGAGCAGCACAATCCAACCCGTAATCACGTTCTTAAGGATATCTGATACTTTCGCTTCCTGAAAGTCCTTATGAACAGGAGATTAAAATGACTGACTTAACCCCTGGAAATGACTTTGTGCTTGGCGTCAATTACTGGCCCCGCCGAAAAGCCATGTACTGGTGGAGCAACTTCGATGCCGGCGAAGTACGCGAAGAGTTTAGCGTCATCCGTGAGATCGGGCTGAAGGTTGTCCGCCTCTTTTTGCTGTGGGACGACTTCCAACCGGACCCGAGCTCCGTTTCGAAAGAGGCGCTGGCTAATCTCGCAACCGTTGCCGACATTGCCGGAGACAATGGACTCGGTCTCAACGTAACCTTCTTTACCGGGCACATGAGCGGACCAAACTGGAGTCCGCGCTGGCTGCTGGGCGGCGACCTGCCAGGCAGAGATGATTTTGGCTGGATACGCGACCTTGTCAGTTCTGGCAAGCCAACGGCACAAGGCTATTACAACATGTTCCACCACGAGGTGGCAATTCAGGCAGAACGCTTGTTGCTCGAAACGGTTGTAGGGATGCTCAAGGATCATAAGGCGATCTGGTTATGGAATCTCGCGAATGAGCCCGATCTCTATGCCTGGCCGCTTACCTCGGATGAAGGAGCCGCCTGGGTCAAACAAATGGTGGATCTCATCAAGAGCATCGATCCCAACCACCCGGTGACGATTGGTCTACATGCTGATGGACTGCACCGCGACAATGGTCTGCGCATTGATAAAGTTTACAGGCATACCGATATTGCCGTGATGCATTCCTATCCCATGTACACGAAATGGGCGCGCAAACCGCTCGACCCCGATTTTGTGCCTTTCACCTGCGCCCTGACGGCGGCTCTGGCTGGCAAGCCGATCCTGATGGAAGAATTCGGTGGCCCCACGGCCCAGCCCGGTGAACCTTCCCACATTATGAAATGGACAGCAACGAATGAACGTAAGCACGAACAATTTGTGGCAAGTGAGGAGGAGTTTGCCGAGTTTTTACAGCTGACAGTTCCAAAGCTGCAGGAGAGCGGAGCGACGGGCGCAATGCTTTGGTGCTACGCTGACTATGTCCCCGAGCTTTGGGATGTGCCGCCATGTCTTAATTACCATCACGAGCGCTTCTTCGGGCTGGTGCGCGGGGATGGCTCGCTTAAGCCTCACGCGCAAGTCGTCCGGGAGTTTGCAGCCACCAAGCCGAAGATCAAACCCATTCCAGAGTATGCGAAGTTCCAGATGGATCCGGAAGAATTCTATAAAAACCCGACGCCTTTCCTGCTCGAGTTCTATACAAAATATTTGGAGGGCGTTCCCACCTCGGAACCTCCCGTGCAATTGTTTGGATAAGTACCGTCCTTAATCCGGTATATAAGAAGCTCACCGAAAACAAAACTATGAAACGACTGATTATCAACTCTGATGACTATGGACGCACGCCGGAGATTTCACGCGGGATTCGCGAAGCGCATTTACGTGGTATTGTAACCTCCACCACCTGTATGATGAACATCCCCAGCACAGCAGAGGACATCGCTGTCGCACTGAAGGAAACGCCCGGGCTGGGGATGGGTGTCCATCTGGTTCTTACAATGGGTAAACCCATTTCAGCGCCGGACAATGTCTCCTCCCTCACAGATGAAAAAGGGCGCTTTTTCAAGTACAGATCTTTTATCGAGCAGCTCTCGAACATCAAAGTAGAGGAAGTAAAAAGAGAATGGCAGGCTCAGATCGAGGCGTTCCTTCGCGCAGCGGGTCGCAAACCAACTCATTTGGACTCGCATCATCACTCCTCTTACTTTTCTCCTGCACTGTTTCGCGCCATGCTGGAGCTGGCAAAAGAATATGATTGTGCGATCCG